>JBAPYY010000797.1:0-42858 GCA_049284975.1 Occallatibacter sp. | reverse complement strand
ATCCACGACTGCTTCCACTGAATCGTCGCAGCGTTGCAGAATTTCCCGATCGTGCATCAGGAAGACATCGGCAATCTCGCCAAGACGCGCCAAAGCCTCGTCATTGTCGATAGCAATTGGTTCCTCGCTGAGGTTGGCCGACGTCATCACCAGCGAGCGAACGCGGGGATCGGCGAAGAGAAGATGCTGCAACGGCGCGTAAGGCAAATAAACGCCCAACCACGGAACTCCCGGCGCTACGCCCTCGGCAATTCCGCAGCCCTCGCGCCGCTGCGCCAACACGATGGGCCGAGCGGGGGTGGTAAGCAGGGCTTCTTCTTCTTCGGTGAGCTTACATACCGCCCGCGCCGCCTCCAGATCGCGCACCATCACAGCTAGTGGCTTTCCATAGCGGTGTTTGCGCTCACGAAGGCGCATCACGGCTGTATCGTTGGTTGCATCCACGCTCAGCTGGAATCCCCCGATTCCCTTGATAGCCATGATCTGTCCCGCAACCAATCGATCGATACAGGCTGCGACAGCATCTTCAGTTGGAATCTCTGCGCGGTCTGCCCCCACCAGCCAAACCCGCGGTCCGCATGCCGAGCACGCATTGGGCTGCGCATGGAAGCGCCGGTTCATCGGGTCGTCGTACTCCCGCTGGCATTCCGGGCACATAGAAAACTTTGCCATTGAGGTCTGAGGCCGGTCGTAAGGAATGCGCCGCGTGATGGTGAAGCGCGGCCCGCAATTTGTGCAGTTCAGAAACGGATAGCGATAGCGCCGGTCGCTGGGGTCCAGCAGTTCGCGCAGGCAATCCGGGCAGGTAGCTGCATCGGCCGGAATCCCGGTGCTCACACGGCCCAGCACCTCGCTGGCCACGATGCGAAAACCTGTTTCGCCACGAAGAGCGATCTCGCGCTCCGCGACCGAGTCGATGCGCGCCAAAGGCGGCTGTTCCGCGCGCAGACGCGCGATGAATGCGCTTATACGCTCAGTTGGCCCTTCAACCTCGATGGCCACCCCATTGGTGTCGTTGCCGATAAACCCAGCCAGACTCTCTTCCGTGGCAAGACGATAAATAAATGGACGGAACCCCACTCCCTGCACCACACCGCGCACCACGAATGCCGCACGCCGCACCTCGTGCTGTTCCCGTCTCGCATCTATCATGTCAGTCAAGAGTGTCTCTCACCGGAGACCAGCATAACGCACACGTCCCTACGATTGGCCATAAGAATCGATGGGCTCGCGAGCGTAATCTAAAAACAGATGGCGAATCACGGAGGCCATTGCAAGATGATTTTTCGCAGAGTAACCCTGAAGCATACGACTGCTGCAATTCTCCTTGGTTGGCTGGGAACCATATCTCCGGCTGCTCAACAGGTGGATCCTGCAACTGTGGTCCGGAAGGTTGATGCCGCTGTCAGAGCCAGAGTCGATCACGTGGCGGGCTATACCGTCACAGAGCATTACGCGGTGTACCGCGGCAAGGATGAGACTCACCCCGCGGCTGAGATGACGGTGAAGACCGTCTATCGGAAGGAGACCGGGAAGAGTTACGCCGTCCTCTCCCAGTCCGGCTCCGAGTTCATAAGGAAACATGTTTTGAGTACCCTCCTCGACAATGAGAAGGAGATCAATCGTCCGGGGATTCGGGAACATTCATGGTTCACCTCCGATAACTATCAGATGAAGTTGAAAACGGGCGCAATCGAACGGCTGGATGGAAAGGATTGTCTTGCCCTGGCTATTACCCCAAGGCGCAAGGCTCCCAATATGATTGAAGGAACTTTGTGGGTGGACGCATCAGACGGCTCGATTGTCCGTCTCGAAGGAACAACCTCGCAAAGCCCATCCATTTTCACCGATCCCGCCCACGTCATGCGCAAATACGCCAATATGAGCGGCTTTGGCATGGCCACTCAGGCACGTGCCGTATCGGAGAGCTTACTGCTTGGCCGTACTACCGTTACCATCGACTACCGAGATTACAAGATTCAGCTAACCCCGGCGAAGTGAACGAAACCTGCCGCGCCAATCGAGAAGCGTATGCGCTATACTAAATTTCGTGCTACCCATTCTTGGCGACTGGAAACTCGATGCCGCTCTCGGATCCTGCCTGGTGCTTGGGCTGCGACACGGCTTCGACTACGATCATCTAGCCGCCATCTCCGACATCACCGCTGTGCAGCACAACTGGCGCAGCGGATTGCGCTTGGGCGTGACTTACGCACTTGGCCACGCCTTCACTGTGGTTGCGTTAGGCATTGCCGTGCTCGAGTTGCACATGGGACTTCCCGAAAACCTGGATCACTGGACAGAGCGGCTGATCGGGTTGACGTTGATTGTGCTGGGCATAGGGGTGGTCGCGGGGATTCTGCGCAAGGATGCGCATGGCCACTCGCACAGCCGCGTCGAAAGCCGTCTGGCCATCGCCATTAATGGGGTCCTTTGGATGGCTTGGCAGGTGCGCCGCTATTGGAACCCTCAAGCCCCGGAACCCCAGCGTTTTCAATGGATGTACAACGGAAAATCGGTGTTTGTCATTGGCATCCTGCACGGCGTCGGGGCCGAGACGCCCAGCCAATTGGCACTGTTTTTTCTCACTGCCAACCTCGGCGGGACCTCTCGCGGCATGATGGGCCTGGCGGCCTTCGCTATCGGTCTGGTGGCTATGAATGCATTGATGACCGCGACAATGGGCGGAGCGTTTAGCTCAAGCGGGCACCACCATCCCCGCCTTTACCATGTCATCGCGTGGACCGGCGCGGCCTATAGTTTCATCATCGGCATCATCTTTCTCTTCGGGATTTCAGACCGCCTCCCGTCACTCGGTTAGAGCGCAAACTTCCCCTCCCAATCCCGCAGGTTCTATCCCTTTGTCACAGAGTGGGATACGTGACCACGCCAGGTGACCGTGGTCACGGATAAGAATTACCCCTTAGCGTAAAAGATAGACAGACATGGGTGTCGCTGTCGCAGCAAAATCGCTGCCTATCTGGCTCCATGTACGGGAGGTTTCGTGTCTGCATTCGTACCCCCACCGCTGCCCAGCAGCGATAACAGATGGAAGATCGTCAATGGCACCATGCGCAAAAATGGCTTTGCCCGCCACGCGCTTATTGAGACGCTCCACACCGTGCAATCCGCATTCGGGTATCTGGATGATGACTCGATTCGTTTTGTGGCCCGCTCCCTGCGCGTGCCGCTGAGCCAGGCCTACGGGGTAGTGACCTTTTACCACTACTTCAGCCTTAAGCCTCCAGGCAAGCACACGGCAACCATCTGCGCGGGAACAGCCTGCTACATCAAAGGCTCCGACAAACTGGTCGCTGCAGCAGAAAAACGTCTGGGAATTGGCCGTGGGCAAACAACCAAGGACGGCCAAATCAGTTTGATGACCGCCCGCTGCGTAGGCGCCTGTAGCCGTGCTCCTGTGGTCTTGTGTGATGGCGAAGTGGTGGGGGAGATGACGACTGAACAGATGCTCGAGCAACTCGAAAGGTGGGCCGTGGAATGACAATCGAAGAGCTCGAACAGGTAGCAAAGAGTGTCTGCCAGGAAAACGAGAAATACGATTTTGAGGTGAACGTCTGCATGGATCTGGCTTGTATGAGTCAGGGTGCGGATCGTTTACGGGAAGCGCTGGAGAAGGCCGCCGGAGCATCGGGCAAGAACGTGCTCGTCCGCCGCACCGGGTGCATGGGGCCTTGCTCGTCCGGGCCGTTGGTTCGTGTTGATCCCGAGGAAACTCTTTATCATCATGTGAATGCCGGCCATGCAGAGGCGATTGTTGCTAGCTTGGGCGGCGCGCCAGTTCCTGCGTTGCAATGTGATTTGAACGACCACTTTGACCGGCAGGTGCGAGTGGTGTTGGAGAACGCCGGCCACATCGACCCGGAAAAGATCGACGATTACATCTCCCGCGACGGTTATAAGGCGCTCCTTACCGCTCTGACAGAGATGACACCCAACGGCGTGATTCACCGCATCACCGAAAGCGGTCTCAGGGGTCGAGGCGGCGGCGGATATCCCACAGGGTTGAAGTGGGGGACGGTAGCCAAAGCCGGCGGCGATCTGAAGTACGTGGTATGCAACGGCGACGAAGGCGATCCAGGCGCATTCATGGATCGCAGCGTGATGGAAGGCGACCCGCACCGCGTCATTGAAGGCATGGCCATTGCCGCCTACGCAGTGGGCGCAAGCAAAGGATCCATCTATGTCCGGGCCGAGTACCCGGTAGCCGTCTCCCGGCTGACAACTGCGTTGCGCGATGCGCGGCGACGCGGCCTGTTGGGCAACGGAATTTGCAACACGCCGTTTAGCTTCGACGTCGAAATCCGGCTAGGCGCGGGAGCTTTTGTCTGTGGCGAAGAGACCGCGTTGCTGGCCTCCATCGAGGGCCGGCGCGGTTCGCCCAGAACTAGGCCTCCCTATCCGGCGGTGAGTGGCCTGTGGGGCAAACCGACACTGCTCAACAACGTGGAGACCTATGCCAACATTGCTCCCATTATTCGCAACGGCGGCAAGTGGTTCGCCAACATGGGCTCCGAGCGGAGTAAAGGCACCAAGGTCTTTGCCCTGACCGGCAAGATCACTAACACCGGCCTGGTGGAAGTGCCCATGGGAATCAAGCTGCGCGAGATCATCGAAGTCATCGGCGGCGGCGTACCAGACGGGCATAAATTCAAGGCGGTACAAACGGGCGGACCTTCCGGCGGTTGCATTCCCGCAGAAATGCTCGACCTCGGCGTCAGCTACGACGCCCTCATGGCGGTCGGCTCCATCATGGGCTCGGGCGGCATGATCGTCATGGACGACACCTCCTGCATGGTGAACGTAGCGCGATTCTTCGTCGAATTCTGCATGACCGAGTCCTGCGGCAAGTGCATCCCCTGCCGCGCGGGTACGGCGCAGATGTTTACCCTGCTGAGCCGCATCTGCGAGGGCTCTGGAACCCTGGAAGATCTTGACCTGCTGGTGAGCCTGTGCAACACCATCAAGGAAACCAGCCTCTGCGGGCTGGGCATGACAGCGCCCAATCCTGTGTTGAGCACGCTCAAGTACTTCAAGAACGAATACATCGAACACATCGTGCATAAGCGCTGTCCCGCTGGCGTCTGCAACATGGAAGCGCACGTGCCCGAAGCTTCGAAGGAGGTATTGGCATGAGCGAAAGCATGGGCGTCAAAACTCTGATCATCGACGGCCAGGAAGTGAGCGCGCGCTCGGGCCAGACCATCCTGGATGTAGCGCGCGAGAATGACATCAAAATTCCCACCCTCTGCCATATTGAAGGCTTGGGCGCGGTGGGTGCCTGCCGCCTCTGTTTGGTGGAGATCAAGGGCAGTAACAAGCTTTTGCCCGCCTGCGTCGCCAATATCCACGAAGGTATGGAGGTTTTGACCGACACCGAGCGACTCCGCAAACACCGCCGCGTCATCCTGGAACTGCTCTTCGCTGAGCGCAACCACATCTGCTCGGTGTGCGTCTCCAACGGCCACTGCGAGTTGCAGGCGCTGGCCCAGGAACAGGGCGTCACTCATATCAGCCTGCCTTATCGCAACCCTGCGCTGGCCGTGGATGCCTCTCACGAGCGCTTCACAGTCGATCACAACCGCTGCGTCCTTTGCACGCGTTGCGTGCGGGTCTGCGCCGAGATTGAAGGAGCTCACGTTTGGGATGTGATGGGTCGTGGCATCGATTCGATCGTGATTACCGATCTCCACGATGAGTGGGGAAAATCAAGTTGTACTCGCTGCGGCAAGTGTGTCCAGGTTTGTCCCACCGGAGCCCTCTTCGACAAGAGCAAGATCGGTTCCGATCACCCCAAATATCCCGATTTTCTGCCTTACCTGAACCTCATGAGGGAAGCGCAATGAGCAAATTGAAAGTGGCAACGGTGTGGCTCGATGGCTGTTCCGGCTGTCATATGTCGTTCCTCGACATGGACGAACGGATCCTCGAACTGGCGAAGCTGATCGAAGTGGTCTACGGTCCCCTCGTGGATGCAAAGGATTTTCCTGACGAAGTTGATATCGCCCTGGTCGAGGGAGCTGTCGCATCGGAAGACGACGAAAAGAAGATCAAGAAGGTTCGCGCCCATTCCAAACTGCTGATTGCCATGGGCGACTGTGCGGTGGCCGGCAATGTGCCTTCCATGCGCAACCCGTTCGGACCAGAAGCAATTCTTGATAGGGCGTACATTGAGAACGCCAGCGCGCAGCCGCAGATTCCCTGCGTCGTGGTGCCCAAACTGCTCAAAATTGTGCGCCCTATCCACGAATTTGTGACAGTCGATGTCTTTTTGCCCGGCTGCCCGCCCTCGGCCGATACTTTTCACGCAGCGCTGACCGCGCTGGTCACTGGTGCGCCGCTGGATATTTCAGCCCTCACCCGTTTTGGAGCATGAGTCATGACCCAGACGATTACCATCGATCCAGTAACGCGCCTTGAAGGCCACGGCAAGATCACGATCCAGCTCAACAGTCAGGGCGAGGTAGAGGACGCGCATTTTCATGTAACGCAGGTGCGCGGCTTCGAGAAGTTCTCTGAGGGCAGGCCATTTTATGAAATGCCCAGCCTCACGGCGCGCATCTGCGGCATCTGCCCGGTCTCCCACATGCTGGCCTCGGCCAAAGCGTGCGAGGCCATCATGTCGGTTCGGATCCCTCACACCGCTGCGCAACTGAGGCGGATGTTGAATCTGGCCCAGTTGGTCCAGTCGCACGCCCTGAGCTTCTTCCATCTCTCCTCGCCGGACCTGTTGCTGGGAATGGAGTCAGACCCCAAGGCACGCAACATCTTCGGAGTAGCGGCAGCCCGGCCCGATCTGGGTCTGGCCGGCATAGGACTGCGTCGCTTCGGCCAGCACATTATCGAGTTGCTTGGCACCAAGCGCATCCATACCGGGTGGGTTGTTCCCGGCGGAGTCACCGAGCCGCTCGCTTCTGCTCACCGCGATGAGATTCTGGCCATGCTTCCCGACGCCCATGCCAACCTCAAGCTGGCTCTGACGGCCTACAAGCAGATTGCCTCAAGTTTCAAGCCGGAGATTGAGGTTTTTGCGAACTTCCCTTCGAATTACCTCGGCCTCATCAACGAGGACGAGTCGTTCGAGATCACCGACGGCGCATTGCGGCTCATCGATCCACAGGGTGCAATTGTCGAGGATGGCATTACCGCCAGCCGCTTTACTGAAGTGATTGGCGAGGCCGTAGAGAACTATACCTACACCAAGTTCGTCTATTACAAGCCGCTCGGCTATCCCCAGGGTAGTTATCGCGTCGGCCCGCTGCCGCGGCTCAACATCGTTAAATCCATGGGAACGCCGCAAGCGGACAAAGAGCTGGCCGAGTTCAAGCAACTCTCCCGTGGGCCGGTCGAGAGCTCATTCCACTATCATCACGCGCGGTTGGTTGAGGCGCTATACGGCATCGAGAAGATCGAAGAGATTCTGGCCGATCCGCTCATTCTAGACAAGCATGTTCGCGCCACAGCAGGCGTTAACCGTCTGGAAGGCGCTGGCCAGATTGAGGCTCCGCGCGGCACGCTCAATCACCACTACAAAGTGGACGAAAACGGCAAGATTACCTGGGCAAGCCTCGTCGTCGCCACCGGCCATAACAACAACGCCATGAACAAGGGCGTTCTTCAGTCGGCCAAGGCCTATGTGAAGGACGGCAAGTTCACCCCGGGCGCACTCAACCGCATTGAGGCTGTGATCCGCACCTTTGATCCCTGCCTTAGCTGCTCCACGCACGCTTTTGGACAGATGCCGCTTGCCCTCACTCTCGTCAATACTAAGGGCGAGGTTGTGGACCGGGTGGTTCGCTAAACTTAGTCCATGAGCCTGACTCCGGCCCGATTCCTCATTCTCGCCTGCGGTAACACGCTACGCGGGGATGATGGCGTCGGGCTTTGGCTTGCTGAGTGGGCCGAGCAGCGCTTCTCAACACAAGCCGACGTGCATGTCATCGCCGACCATCAATGGACTCCGGAACTAGCCGAAGACGTTGCCTGCGCCGAATCCGTTTTGTTTATTGATTGCTCCGTCAATTCCCTGCCCGGATCGGTCACTCTCACGCCCGTCCAACCAACCGCCAACACGCAAGGGCTCGCGGCCCATCACCTGGGCGCAGCCGAACTGCTCGCGCTTGGGCGCGAACTCTATGATTCCCTGCCACGGAATGCTCTATCGCTGGCCATCGGCGCCGGCTCAATCGAGTTAGGCGAAGTCTTCAGCGACCCGGTTAGCAACGCACTTCCCGGCGCCTGCACACTGATCGAAGAGACGGTTCAGCGCTTGCTTCGCGAGTAGCTGATTTCCCGCAAGCCTCAGCGCTTCGCGTAGTGAATCGCCAACGCGTATGCGTATTTGCCTGGTAGATGATCGGGCAAAATTACCTGTAAGTTGTCGCCGGCAGCCTTCCACTTGAGCTGCCCTTTCTTGCCGAGAAGATATACCCTCACGTCAGGTGTCGGATGAATTCCTTCGATGGTCAGAGTTTGAGCTTTCGGGGTTCCGAGCACAATCACATTCAGATGGCCTTGCCACGTAAAACGCAGGTCGTCGCCCTCGACCGTTTTTCCTTCCGCGCGTTCCCACGGAACTGTATCGTAAATCGCGGAGCCGTTCTGCTTCATCCATGCGCCCAGCGCTTTGAGCCGCTCCATCTGCACCGGAGGAATGGTTCCGTCGGCCTCAGGGCCCACATCCAGCAGCAGGTTTCCGTTCTTGCTCACAATGTCCACCAGCAGCGCGATTAGTTCGCCTGGAGCGATGGTCTCCGCCTCGCCCTCAGCGCGATTGTAGCCAAACGACCGGCCCAGTCCCCGACACTCCTCCCACTTCTTCTTGCTGATCTCGCCTGGTGTTTTGTACTCCGGCGAGGAAAAGTCCGCGTGAGCTACGCCGAAGCGATCGTCGATGGCGCCATCCGAGACAGCGTTATAGTAGTCCGCCTCAACTTCGAGAGCCTTGCCTGTCTTCGGCCAGTCGATATCATTCCACAAAATCGACGGATGGTAGCGGTCGATCAACTCATGAATTTGCGCCTTCACATACTTGCCATACTCTTCACTCTGAGGCTTGACTGACTCGTAGTCGGCACTCTTCCGGATTGGCCCCGGAACGAAGGTCCAGTCGTAGCCGCCGGAGTAATAGAGTCCCATGCGCAGCCCCTGTTTCCTTACCGCATCCGTCAGTTCGCCGACGATGTCGCGCTCGGCGTGTTGTCGGTTTGGCGGAAGCGTCGGATTAGCAACAGAGCTAGGCCATAACGTGAAGCCGTCATGATGCTTCGTGGTGAGCACAACATACTTTGCGCCGGACTGTCGAAAGACCTTGGCCCACACCTCCGGCTTCCACTTCTTCGTCTCGCGGTTGAAGATTGGAGCAAAGTCGTAATAGCTGAAGTTCGCTCCGTAATGCTCGCGATGGTAGGCCTGGGTGGGCGACCCGTCGATGCGCATCGTGTTGTAATACCACTCGGCGTAAGGGTCATTCCGGATATAGTCTCGTGAGAAAAAATCGTGCTCTGGGTGCGTGAGGGGCGCCCAGCCCGGCACCGAATACAGTCCCCAATGAATGAAAATTCCCAGTTTGGCATGGGTGTACCAGATAGGCGTCTCATGGTGGTCGAGTGACGTGATCGTCGGCTCATACTTGATAGGCGCCTGCGCCGCACACAGGCCGCAAATTCCAACTAGGGATACGGCAAACAATCCAAATATTCCTCGCTTGTGCGCCATTTTGGCTCTCCGTTATTCAATGGGAACTTATCTTTGGGATGTCAATAACCTGCGCCACAGTTTGCAGCATACTCTGCCAACCAACCAGAGAAGTATCGCCGCCACGCACAGAAGCCCGAGGAGTTGCCACTTCAACTGGTATACAACCTCGCGGACTATTCTCAACAGATCGAAGGAAGTCCACTCTTCGCGAAGCTTACCATCAACGACGCGCCAAATCGTAATGCCTCGCATCTCGATCTTTACGCCTGTAGCCGGCATCCAACCCGTCGAGGCGGTATTGGTCCCGCGCGCCATCCACAGCACTGAAATCAGATCGCCCTCGGCAACCATCGGGCCAACAGTCATTGTAAGGTCGGGGCATACCTGTTTTTCCCACCGAGCCGCCGCCTGGTCCTCTTGCAGATTGGAATCTTTGTGCAAACCATGATTAACAAAATCCTTGGCGTATATCTCGTCCGCGACCTGAAACTTCCCTTGATTGAATATCTCATCAAAGACCCGCCTGGCGACGGCCTTGTTTCTTTCCTGCTGAGAGAGCACGGTTGACTGTACGAAAGGCGCAGCGGCAATTGCTGCCTCAGTCGCGGCCACCAGAATGAGGGCGCAAACCATGAATCGTTTCATAAGAGATCTCCCCGATGAAGGCCGCCGCTTTAAGGAGTGCGGCCAGTGATTGCTCTTCACAAAGAGAGTTACGTGAGGCGCCCTTCTCAGGTTCCGCTATTCCAATTCCCCTTCTGCTCTGTTCCGAAGCCAACAATGCAAATGGCGCTTCCCAAAAGGAAGCGCCATTTGCCAATTGAAATTACAAACACTACCGGTGAAGAAGAAGCCCCTAAAACGCAGCCACTGTCTGACGCAGACTATAGGAGCTGAGCGTCTTGATGTAGTTGCCGCGGTCAAATGCTGAGGTGTCCGGAACAGAGCGGCGGCTAAGACAGCCGCGCGTATCCCACAAAGATGTATACTCCCGCTTATCCAGCCAGTAGTGCATGTCGTCCAGCACTTTCCTGATGTGGTCGATCCCGTGAATGTGCAAAGCCGACGCCATCTCCACCACACCACCACCGGCCATAATGCTCTTCAGCACGTCTTCGGCAGAGTGTACGCCGCCTGTGATGGCGATATCTAGCTTCACATGGCCGTAGAGAATCGCCGCCCAGTGCAACCGCGGCAGCAATTCCGACGGCTTGGAGAAGTGGAGCGTGGGCCGCACTTCCAGTGTCTCAATGTCGAAGTCGGGTTGATAAAAGCGATTGAACAGCACCACGCCGCGTGCGCCCGCCTCTTCTAACTGACCGACCAAGTGCGGCAGGCTTGTAAACCACTGCGACAACTTCACTGCGACCGGCACTTTAACCGCGGCGGTAACCGCTGTAACCAGCGCCAGGAGCTGCCCTTCGAGATCCGCCGAGGTCTGGCGCTTATCCGTGGCCAACGCATAGGTGTTCAACTCGATGGCGTCGGCGCCGGTCTGCTCCATATCCCTGGCAAATCGCACCCAGCCACCGGTAGTGGCGCCATTCAGGCTGCCCATGATGGGGATTTTCACCGCCTCTTTGCATTTTCGCAAGTGTTCGAGATAGCCGTCCTGCGTCATGCGGTAGTCTTTCAAATCGGGCAGATAGCCAAGCGACTCAGCGAAAGACTCGGTGCCTCTCGAAAGGTCATCGTCCAGCGTTCGCGATTCCAGAGCCAACTGCTCTTCGAAGAGCGAGTGAAGCACAATCGCCGAAGCTCCTGAATCTTCCATGCGGCGAACATTGTCGATCGGCTCAGAGAGCGGCGTGGACGAGACCACGATTGGGCCGTTCAGCTTCAAGCCAAGATACTGCGTAGAAAAATCGATCATTCCGCACCTCCGGCAGCCTCCGCCGCCAGTTTTTGTTCGGCCTTATCTTCAGGTTTCTCCGCGGGAGCGATGTGCGGCGTTTCGCCACGGCCTGGCATCGCGGCCCGCGCTGAGTAAACGCGCCACTGGCGCTCGACATCGTCCTGCGCTTCCTTGAGCAGGTTTGCGGCCAGCTCCGGATTGCTGCGCGCCAGCATCGTGTAACGAGCCTCGCGATAACTGTACTCCTTGAGGCGGATTGACGGTGCCTTCGAGTCAAGTTGGAAGGGGTTCTTTCCTTCTTCACGCAGACCGGGGTTATAGCGCATCAGTGGCCAGTAACCGGACTGCACGGCCAGCTTCTGCTGCTCAAGCCCATGCACCAGATCGTAGCCGTGCGCAATGCAGCTGGAATACGCGATAATCAGCGACGGCCCATCGTGCGCTTCGGCCTCCTGGAAGGCTTTCACAACGTGGGTGTCGTTGCCACCCATGGCTACCTGCGCCACGTATACTGAGCCGTAACTTACAGCTTCCATCGCCAGGTCTTTTCTGCTGTTGGGTTTGCCACCAGCGGCAAACTTGGCCACCGCACCGCGCGGTGTGGCCTTGGACATCTGCCCGCCTGTATTCGAGTAAACCTCGGTATCCAACACCAGCACATTCACGTTCTTGCCGGAACCGAGCACATGGTCCAGTCCGCCAAATCCGATATCGAATGCCCAGCCGTCGCCGCCCAAAATCCACACGCTCTTGCGCACCAAGGTGTCCGCAATCGCCAGCAAATTGCGCGCGTCAGAGCTCTCGTTGCCCGCCAGCCGTTCGCGCAGCGCACGCACCCGCGCACGCTGTTCGTTCACCTCTGTCTCGGTATTCTGCTTTGGACCCAACAGGGATTTTGCGAGCTCATCACCAATTGCACCAGCCAGCCGCGTCACCAGTAATTCAGCAAACTCCTTCTGCTGGTCGAGCGCGATTCTCATGCCAAAGCCAAACTCGGCGTTGTCTTCAAACAGGGAGTTGGCCCACGCGGGACCGCGGCCCTGAGCGTTGGAACTGTAGGGTGTCGTGGGCAGATTGCCGCCGTAGATTGACGAGCAGCCTGTGGCGTTGGCAATATACAGCCGATCGCCGAACAATTGCGTCAACAGCTTGACGTAGGGTGTCTCTCCGCAACCCGCGCAGGCACCTGAGAATTCAAAAAGCGGCTGCAGCAATTGCAGATCCTTCACCTGACCGTGCGAAAGTTTGGAGCGATCCACCTCGGGAAGCCCAAGGAAGAAGTCCCAGTTCTCGCGCTCGCTCTCGCGCAGCGGCTCTTGCGGCGTCATGTTGATGGCCTTGTGGCTGGCGTCGCTCTTGCTCTTCACCGGGCAAACATCGACGCAAACCGCACAGCCTGTGCAATCCTCTGGCGCAACCTGCAGCGTGTAGCGATCCTGCTCCATCCCCTTCCACTTGGGCTTGGCCCATTGGAAGGTTGCGGGAGCCTTGTCTCCAAGTTCCTGGCTGTAAACCTTGGCGCGAATCACCGCGTGAGGACAAACCATCACACATTTGCCGCACTGTATGCACAGGTCCTTGTCCCAAGCGGGAATGAACTGGGCAATATTGCGCTTTTCCCACTGAGCTGTACCCGTGGGGAAAGCACCGCCGGCGGGAATCGCACTCACTGGAAGCAGGTCGCCATGGCCTGCGGCAATCTGGCCTAGCACGTTGCGGACAAACTCCGGCGCCTTGGGTGAGATCGATGGAATCAGATCGAAGTCGGATGATGCCGCTGCAGGCAATATCACTTTTTCCAGGTGCGCCAGCGCCGCGTCCACGGCCTCATAGTTCTTGGCCACTACCGCCTCACCACGCTTCCCGTAGGTCTTGTAGATGGCCTTCTTGATCTGTGCGATGGCTTCCTCGCGCGGCAGCACGCCGCTGATGGCGAAGAAGCACGTCTGCATGATGGTGTTGATGCGCGTGCCCATGCCCGCTTTGCGCGCCACTGCGTATCCGTCGATCACATAAAACTCTATCTTCTTCCGCAGCATTTCCTGCTGTGTGGTCTTGGGCAGATGATCCCAGACCTCGGCCGCCGAATACGGCGAATTCAGCAGGAAGACCGCTCCCGGCATGGCCGCTTCCACCACATTCATCTTCTCCAGGAAGCTGAAGTTGTGGCAGGCCACAAAACTGGCGCGGGTAATCAGATATGTTGACCGGATGGGATTGGGTCCAAACCTGAGGTGCGACGTGGTCATCGACCCGGACTTCTTCGAGTCGTAGACAAAGTACCCCTGCGCGTAGTTGGGCGTCTCGCTCCCGATGATCTTGATCGAGTTTTTGTTGGCGCCCACGGTGCCGTCGGAGCCCAAACCGTAGAACAAAGCACGCACAGTCTTCGGGTCCTCCGTGGAGAACGTCGGATCGTATGTCAAACTTGTGTGCGAAACATCGTCATCAATGCCAATCGTAAAGTGGTTCTTTGGAGCGGGCTTGGTCAGCTCGTCGAAGATACCCTTGACCATGGCCGGCGTAAATTCCTTGGAGGACAGGCCGTAACGACCGCCGATGACCTTAGGCTTCGTTGCGAATGGCAGTGAGTCTGCATTCTCTGCCAACACCGTAACAATGTCCATGTAGAGCGGTTCGCCGCTCGCGCCCGGCTCCTTGCATCGATCCAGAACAGCAATCGACTTCACAGTTGAGGGCATCGCTGCCAGGAAGGCGCTCGAATCAAATGGCCGGTACAGGCGAACCTTGACCATGCCGATCTTCTCGCCTTGCTTCACCATCAGGTCCACCGCCTCTTCGGCTGCTTCGGCGCCGGAGCCCATGATCACAATTACTCGCTCGGCGTCAGGCGCACCGTAATAATCGAACAAATGGTAGGCGCGGCCGGTCTGCTCGGCAAAGCGGTTCATCACCGATTGCACAATGCCCGGAACCGCCGCATGGAAGGGCGTGCAGGCCTCGCGGGCCTGGAAGAAGACATCAGGATTTTGCGCCGTGCCGCGAATCATCGGACGATCCGGGCTGAGCGCATTCTGCCGGTACTGAATGATGTATTTATCGTCGAGCAGCGCGCGGATTGTCTCGTCGCTGATGGGCAAAATCTTGCCCACTTCATGAGAAGTGCGGAAACCGTCAAAAAAATGCATGAACGGAATGCGTGATTCCAGCGTGGCGATCTGCGCCACCAGCGCCATGTCGGCGACTTCTTGGACGGAATTGGACGACAGCATCGCCCAGCCCGTCGAGCGGCACGCCATCACGTCGGAGTGGTCGCCGAAGATCGACAGTGCATGGGTGGCCAGCGTGCGGGCCGTCACATGCATGGTCGCCGGGGTTAGCTCACCAGCGATCTTGAACATGTTGGGAATCATCAGCAGCAAGCCCTGCGAAGCCGTGAACGTGGTTCCGAATGCTCCCGCCTGCAACGCGCCGTGCAGCGCGCCAGACGCACCGCCTTCGCTCTGAAGCTCTTCCACGATAGGCAATGCGCCCCAAATGTTTTTCTTTCCTTCCGAGCGCCACTGATCGGCCCACTCGGCCATCGGCGACGAGGGGGTGATGGGGTAAATTGCGACGACCTCGGTGAGTCGGTAGGCCACCGAGGCAGCCGCCTCGTTTCCATCCAGAATCACTGTATTGCTGACTGTTTTCTGTTCGCTCATTCGCTTTGCCTCATGACGGGGTGGGCTGAAAATCAACCGTTACTTCGAGTCTCTTCCCTGGGGGGTAGAGTTGCTGTGATGCAAGACACAAGGAGGCCCAATATTCCCACATTGCGATGAGATTCTCATAAGGTGAGGCAGACCTGAGGAATAGAAGACGCGCCAAGCTTTCCCTTTCAACCGCAAAGAAGCATGCCCCGTTTGCACTTACCCCAGCAGGGCGGAAACCTTGGGCATCCAATCGCGGATCGGGATCTGCTGCGGGCATAGCCCTTCGCAGGTACCGCAATCGGTACAGGCGCTTGCACGCTGCGCTTCGGTGAGAAATATCTGGTACTTATAGCGAGCGCCGGCCACGTCATCAAACAAACGGGCGTAGTTGAAAAACTCGAAGTTCGCCGGGATATTCAAGCCGTTGGGACACGGCATGCAGTAGTTGCACTTGCTGCAAGGAATCGCCGTGCGCAAGCTATATTTTTCCCTCGCCTCGGAAATCACCGCCAACTCAGCGGGGCTAAAACTCCCGCTACGCGAGCGATCAGCGGAGCACAGGTTCTCTTCCACTTGCGACATCGTGGACATGCCGCTCAGCACCACCGAAACTTCCGGTTGATCCCAGAGCCACTGCAGCGCCCACTCCGCGGCAGATCGCCGCAACGCGCAGCTCTCCATGGCATCAAGCACGTCTTTGGGCGGCGAGGCCAGCCTGCCACCCATCAGTGGCTCCATCACAACGACAGCCAGACCCTTGCTGGCCGCCAACTTCAGGCCGCGCGTTCCGGCCTGATTCTCCGTGTCCATGTAGTTGTACTGAATCTGGCAGAAACTCCACAGATCGCTGCCGTTGACAATCTCCTCGAAGGCCTCAAACTCGTCGTGAAAGGAGAACCCAAGATGCCGGATACGGCCATCATCCAGCGCGGCCTTAGCCCGGCCGAGAAGATCGTGCTTTAAGACAATATTCCGCCAGCGGCTCTTACCAAGCGCATGAAGCAGACAAAAATCTATATAACTTGTCTGGAGTTTTTTCAATTGCTCATCAAGCAATCGGTCAAAGTCCGCGGGGCTCTCGACCATCCAGACCGGCAATTTCGTAGCCAGCTTGACCTTCTCCCTATAGCCATCCTTCAGCGCTTTGCCCACCACGATTTCGCTTTGGCCGCCATGGTAAGGGTATGCGGTGTCAATGTAATTTACGCCGCTATCAATGGCGTGGCGAACCATGCGCAGCGCCTCGGCCTCATCGATATTGGAACTCATACGATCCCCATCCGGAGTGGGAAAACGCATACAGCCAAAGCCCAACGCTGAAGCCTTCCAATCAAGCTTGCCAAAGCTGCGAAACTGCATAGTTTTCCTCGCTTCTTCTGATGAGCACAATGAATTTTACTCGGAGCCCCTGACTCCTGTCAGATTCATCTTTTTGTTGTTCACGGCCACGGTCTTGTAAACGCCTGCGCAACATTCTATGTGATTTGGGTCACATCTTTAATCTGCCTTCGCTGCTAAAAACAGAGCAACGTCGCGTTAAATAAAGCCTGTGGGGTCCAAATTGGGAGTGGGAGGCGAATCCGCCAGCCTTGCCCACGTTTCAGGCGAAAACCAGCATGGACATCCAGCAAGCAACGGAAAACAGGCGGTTGCTTCTAAGACCAAAATGGTCGTATACTGAAATTCCGACTATTCTGGTCGTAGTTTCAGGGTTCTGCCTTTCCGGCGACCCATCGGAGGCCGGCAGTTGAGCGCGTTAAGTAAACTGAATGTGGGCGATAGCGGGATTCTGGTGGCTCTCGACCTGCCTGAATCCGTGCAGAACCATCTGATGCATATGGGTTTTGTTCCCGACGCACAAGTGACCGTCCTTCGCCGCGCCCCAGCCGGCGATCCAACCGTTTACAGTGTGGACGGCATGGAAATTGCCCTCAGACGAGAAACCGCAGCAGCTATCCGCATGGGGCCCATCAAAAGCGATATAAAGCAAGCCGAACTACTGAAGGTGGTTGCAGGCGAGAGAGTTCCTGATCGACTCGAGGTCGCAAAATGAGCGCCTGCTGCGAAACCACAGCCTTTGTCGCTCCCAATTCTCCATCGCACTCTGGGGAGCTGAGAACCGTGGTGCTCATCGGGCCACCGAACTCCGGAAAGTCTACCCTTTTCAACCGGTTGACCGGCCTGCGCCAAAAGGTGGCCAACTTCCCCGGCGTCACCGTCGAGCAGCGCATGGGCCTGATGGCAGGGGTGGGCCGCGCCGACCTGACCCTTATCGATCTGCCAGGAATCTACTCGCTTGATCCGTATTCTGAAGACGCCAGGGTTTCTATCAACGTGCTGCGTGGCAAGATGCCCGGCACGCCCAAGCCGGATGCTGTGCTGCTGGTGCTCGATTCCCTGCACCTCACTCGTCAGTTGATGCTGGCCGCGCCGGTGTTAGCGCTGGGATTGCCGACTCTGGTTCTGCTGAACATGAGCGACCTGATGGAGGCTCGCGGTGGACGCATCGACCCCCTCGAATTGGCTCGCGAACTCGGCGCGCCCGTCGCCCAGATCAGCGCCGTAAACGGATCGGGCCTGGATGCCGTTCCGCTCTTCCTCCATCAGCAAACCAATCGCGTTGGCGCCAAGCCGCTCACGCTGCCCGTTGTGGGAAATGCCGCCAGTGCGCACAGTTGGGCGGCGCAGTTGAGCCGCCGCACCGGATACAGCGCACCGCTCTCAGTCGAGGGCACACGCAAGATCGACGATGTCTTGCTGCACCGCATCTGGGGACCGCTTTTGTTTTTGCTGGTAGTTGTTGGTGTCTTCGAAGTGGTCTTCTCCATTGGCCAGCCACTCTCCGACGGCTTTGGCGTCATCCTGGCCGATATTGGCAACCTGGTCCGGCCTTTGTTGCCCGCTGGCTGGATTCAGTCGCTCATCCTCGACGGCGCATGGAAGGGCATTTCGTCAGTTCTCGTTTTCCTCCCGCAAATCCTTCTGCTTTTTCTTTTCATCGGAATTCTGGAAGACTCCGGCTATCTCTCACGCGCAGCACTCATAGCCGACCGTGTCATGCGCACAACAGGGCTCAACGGGAAGGCCTTCATTCCGCTGCTCTCTGCATACGCTTGCGCCGTCCCGGCCATCATGGCCACGCGCACCATCGAGAACAAACGCGACCGCATGGCGACCATTCTAGTCACGCCCTTCATGACCTGCTCGGCTCGCTTGCCGGTTTATATGCTTTTGATCGCCGCCTTCATTCCCAATATCGTCTACCTGCACGGTTTCCTCGGCCTGCGCACGCTGACTATGCTTGGCCTTTATCTGGCCGGCTTTGTTGGCGCAATGACCACGGCGTGGCTGCTCAAGAGCTCGATCCTCAAGTCCAGTGAGACGCCGTTTATTCTGGAGCTGCCACAGTACCGCATGCCCACGCTGCGATCGCTAGGCCTGCGGCTCGTGGACCGTGCGCGCGTCTTCCTGCGCCAGGCTGGCACCATCATCCTCTGTGTCACGCTGGCGCTTTGGGTGCTGGCACATTTGCCGGTGATTCAAACGACGAGCGGCGTGCTCGCCGCGCCTGAGCTGGCTGACAGCGTAATTGGACGGCTGGGCCATTTCATCGAGCCGGCCATTGCGCCATTGGGCTTCAATTGGAAGATCGGCATTGGCCTGCTTTCCAGCGTTCTCGCCCGCGAGGTAATGGTCAGCACCATGGGAACCTTGTATGGCGCACAGGCCGACACACACGCTCTCAGCCTGCAAACCGCCCTGCACCACGACATGACTTTAGGCGGAGCTCTGGCGCTGATGATCTTCTTCGCATTTGCCATGCAGTGTACTTCGACCATGGCCGTCGTTCGTCGCGAAACGAATAGTTGGAAATGGCCCGCTGTGCAGTTTCTCTACATGCTGGCGCTGGCATGGAGCGCGGCTTTTGCGGTCAACCACATCGTGACTGCGATCTTCGGATAGATGAATGAACTCAGCTCCACTGCGCCACAGTGATTGCGCTTCTGCGCACAATGCGCGCCTCTCTATGTTCACTCGGGATTTGCCGCATTGCAAATTGCGCAATTCGCCCTATTGAGACAATTCACGTGAGTGCGGGGATTACAAAAACGTTTCTTCCGAGTGCCGGAAGCCGCAAAGTCACTGGCCCCGCCAGAAGATGGTTAGTGGCTCGTTTGCCCGCTCCCGCTATTGACCATGATTGTTGAGACGTTCACAGGTTCGAAGTCCGACAAGATGAGTTTCTCAAGGCACGAAAGATCACCATTGTTCCACCGAGCGTCGGGAGTTCCGATCAGTCCTCCGCTATCCCCATTGTCTGCGAGAATAATCCCGTAGTTTCGGAATGCGGTGATGATAACGTTCGCTTGTGGGCTGGTGGATGCGCAAGAGGGAGTCGCCACGGAAGCTTTTAGCCGATAGATCTCGCCAGCTGGTCCCGTCATGCCGGCGCAGGCTGCAGGAGGAGAAGACTGCGAGATTTCCGTGAAAATGGGAATCACCACTCCTCCCGCCGCCGAGCAAGTGCCAACACCTGCTGTAGCTGTGGCAGGCCAGACCCAGTAATTCACAATGTGGTTGAGCGTAAATCGGATCGGATGTTGAATCACTCCGTTTGGCGCGCTGGGCGTGCCTGTCCCGATTACCTCGTCCGCGTTCACGAGTAATGGGCTCACAGGAAGTCCCGCGGCATCGGATCCTCCTAGTTCCATGCCGTTCGAGGATGTGTTGGCGAAATAACCGTTGCTCGAATCGGTCCACGGACCGCTCTCGTAGATTCCTTGCCACATTTCATAAAGGGAAGGATTTTTTCCCCCGCCCGCTTCCAGGTAGACCAGAACGTGTCTGTCTCCGGTCGAGTTGGTGGTGCCTTCCACAGGAGCATACGGTGGGATCGGACCGGAGGTGAAGCCGTATCCATACACGGTGGTTGAGACCGGCACGTCAGGCTGGTTGTAAGGAACTTCAACGGCCGGTATACCGTTGGGAAAGTTAGCGTACTCATCACCGAAGAACGGTTTGATCGTCTCCGGCAAGTAAGCACTGTAAATGGGCGCCGCGGGTGAAGCATCTATGGGCAAGCCCGTCGTGGCTGCGTCTACTCGATGGTGGAAGATGGAATTCGACGGGAAGACGCCGGTAAGGAACATGTTGTTGCCATTGATGGCGAAGGTGATGTTCTGAGTCGCCTTTGTGCCTGTCGAGTCTGTAACTTCCAATTCTGGAATGTAGGTGCCTTGGCCACCGATCAGCGAACTGCTGATGTACCCCGTGGTGGCATCGAGAGACATCCCTTCGGGCAACGGAGGGTAGTCGGTGACATCCGAGCTTAGTGAGTACTTGTAAGGCGGAGTGCCGCCGCTCGCGACTATTGTGCAGCCTGCGTACGCATCGCCTTGTGTTCCGCCTGGGCATGTAGTGGTTGTTATCTCCAGTGGACCACCAGACACGGGTGCTGTCACGATGACGCTTGTCGTGGAAGTGGTTGAGCCTGATGCATTGTTAGCCGTTAAGGTGTAAGTAGTCGTTGCCGTTGGACTCACACTCGTTGAACCGCTCGCCGATGTGGACGTGAATGTCCCCGGCGTGATGGCAATGCTCGTCGCTCCGCTCACCGACCAACTCAGCGTGCTGCTGGAACCAGAAGTGATGCTTGTGGGGCTGGCAGTGAAGGAGCTGATCGTTGGTTTGCTCGCTGTGTCCACTGTAACGGTTTGTATAGCGGTCACTGAGCCAGCAGCATCGGTCGCTGTCAACGTATAGGAGGTCGTCGCTGTCGGACTCACGCTCGTTGAACCGGTCGCCAACGTTGATGTGAATGTTCCCGGCGTAATGGCAATGCTCGTCGCTCCGCTCACTGACCAGCTCAACGTGCTGCTGAGACCGGAGTTTATGTTTTCCGGCTGAGCCTCAAACGAGTTGATCGTTGGTTTGGTTTCCGAGCTTACAGTAACGGTTTGCAAAGAAGTGACTGAGCCGGCAGCATCGGTTGCCGTCAAAGTGTAGGTTGTCGTCACCGTCGGACTTACGCTCGTTGAACCGGTCGCAGACGTGGACGTGAATGTCCCAGGTGTGATGGCAATGCTCGTCGCTCCACTCACCGACCAGCTCAGCGTGCTGCTGAGACCGGAGTTTATGTTTTCCGGTTGGGCCTCAAACGAGTTAATCGTTGGCGCGGGGCTATTTCCAGAGGAAGAAATTGGTGAGATCGACGTGTTGCAACCCGCTAGTCCAACACAGACAAATAGAATGAGGACGTGCGCGCGAAGATCCAGTCCGAAAGACTTGAGTTTCGGTGAGCTGGGCTTTCTTCTGCAAGAAGATCTGGTTGAGCCCATTAAGGTTAGCCTTCAATTTGGGGAATTCAGCTTCCAACCGGAATCTCTGTCCTGTCTTGCCGGCTGCTAATCACTATACACATTTGCTCTAGCCAGGTATGTCCCCTTCGTAACCTAGAAACATTACTTACGTAACGGTAAAGAGGCGTGTTCAGGGCTGCCATCGGGACAAGAATCAGGACTTAACTTGTTTCTGACAAAGCACCACTCTGAGCGGGTCATTTCGAAGCCTGCAAGGTCGCGGCCCCTTCACGCTCCAGACTTCTTTTCGATTTTGGCCCAGGAGTCTTTGAGAGCGAGGGTACGATTGAAAACCAAATCGCCCGGCGCGGAATCGGGATCGACGCAGAAGTAGCCGACGCGCTCGAACTGAAAGCGGTCTTCGAGTTTGGCGTTGGCGAGAGAAGGCTCAAGTTTTGCGCTGGTGAGAATCTCGAGAGAGTTGGGGTTGAGATTTTCGAGAACGTCCTGGCCTTCTTCCAAATCGTAAGGATCGGCCTTGGCGAAGAGCTTGTCGTAGAGGCGAATTTGGGCCGTGATGGCGTGGGCGGCCGAGACCCAGTGCATGGTGGACTTGACCTTGCGACCATCGGGTGAGTTGCCGCCGCGGCTGGCCGGATCATAGGTACAGTGCACCTCAATGATGTTGCCGTCCGTGTCCTTCACCACGCTTTGTGCTGTTACGAAATAGGCGTTGCGCAGGCGAACCTCCTTGCCGGGTGACAGGCGATAATACTTGGGCGGAGGAACTTCGCGAAAATCATCTTGCTCGATATAGATCTCGCCGGAGAATGGCACCTTGCGTGTGCCCGCGGAAGGGTCTTCAGGGTTGTTGGCGGCCTCGACGAACTCTACCTGTCCGGCGGGATAGTTATCGATAACCAGCTTGAGCGGGCGCAGGACTGCCATTGAGCGATTGGCTCGGCGGTTAAGGTCGTCGCGTTGGAAGTGCTCGAGCATTTCGACATCGGTGCTGCCGTTGGTCCGAGAGACTCCGCTGGCGGCGACGAAGGCGCGAATGGCTTCAGGCGTAAATCCGCGGCGGCGAAGACCGCTGAGAGTGGGCATGCGTGGATCGTCCCACCCGTTTACGCGCTTTTCCTGCACGAGCTGGAGAAGCTTGCGCTTGCTGAGCATGGTGTAAGTGATGTTGAGGCGGTCGAATTCCGTCTGATTCGAAGGAAAAATGCCGAGTTGCTCGATATACCAACGGTAAAGGGGCTGGTGGTCCGCAAACTCCAAAGTACACATTGAGTGGGTGACGCGTTCAATGGAATCCGACTGACCGTGAGCGTAGTCGTACATGGGATAAATGCACCACTCATCGCCGGTGCGTTGATGCGAAGCGTGAAGGATGCGGTACATGACCGGGTCGCGCATGTTCAGATTTGGTGACGCCATGTCGATCTTGGCGCGCAGCACGCGAGTGCCGTCGGGGAATTCGCCGACCTTCATACGAGTGAAGAGGTCGAGATTTTCTTCGATTGTGCGGTTGCGATAGGGCGAGTCCTTGCCGGGCTCTGTCAGCGTGCCGCGGTGCTGGCGAATCTCGTCTGCGGTGAGGTCATCGACATAAGCCTTGCCTGCGCGGATGAGTTCGAGCGCCCACTCGTAGAGCTGACCAAAGTAGTCGGAGGCATAGCAAAGACGCTCCCAATCGAAGCCGAGCCAGCGCACGTCGGCCATGATGGAATCGACGTACTCCTGCTCTTCTTTTTCAGGATTGGTATCGTCGAAGCGCAGGTTGGTTTTGCCGCCGAACTCGTCGGCAAGGCCAAAGTCGATGCAGATGGCTTTGGCGTGGCCAATGTGGAGATAGCCGTTTGGCTCCGGTGGAAAGCGCGTCTGGATGACGGCGTCGCCGTACCTCTTCGTGCGCACATCCTCGGCGATCATGTCACGGAGAAAATTGGAGGGAGTGGGAGCGTCGAGAGTTGGAGCGTTTGTGCTTTCCGGAGTCGAGTTTGTCATGGCAGCTTTCCTTTTATACAAGTGTAGCGGTGCTTATCAGAGCGATTGCAGTTTGGTGACCGCCTGGCGAATACGCTCCAGACATATCTCGCGACCGAGCACAGCCATAGTTCCAAAGAGCGGCGGCGCATTCTTGCGTCCGCAGACGGCCACCCGGATGGGCTGGAAGGCCTGCCCGGCCTTCAAGCCAAGGTGCGAAGCCGCAGCGCGGAGAGCTTGATCGAGCGAGTCGTGGTCGAAGGTTACGGTGGGCAAAATCTCGAGAGCGTGCTGGAGGACCCTACGAGCCATAGCCGCATCGCCGCCCTTGGACGGAATCAGCTCGGCTGGGTCGTATGGAGCTAGCTCTTTCAGAAAAAAGAAATCGGCGGAGGAGGCGGCTTCTCCGAGAAGTTTTATGCGCTCGCGAATGAGCGGAGTTATGGCAAGCGTTTTTTCAGGCGTAGTGTCAAATCCGGCTTGCATGAAGAAGGGCGCTAGTTGCTGGCTGAGTTCGTCCACCGGCAAGGCACGAATGTACTCCGCATTGAGCCAGACGGCTTTGGGGTCGAAAGGGTCCTCGTCGCTGAAGTTGATCACGGCGTTGGAGCGGTTAACGGCTTCGAGGGTGAAGGCATCGCGCAGCTCGTCGAGCGGCATGAACTCGCGGTCATTTTTGGGCGACCAGCCAAGCAAGCAGAGGAAATTGACGAAGGCCTGAGGCAGGAAACCCGCGTCGCGGTAAGTGGTCACGCTTACGACGGGGCCGTGCTTGCGCTTGGAGAGCTTGGTGCCGTCAGGGGCGACGAGCAAAGGAAGATGAGCGAATTGAGGCGGAACGGCGCCAAAACCCTCAAAGATGAGTAAATGCTTGAAGGTGTTGGTGAGGTGATCCTGGCCGCGAATGATGTGGGTGATCTTGAGATCGGCGTCGTCTACGCAAGACGCCAGGTGGTAAGTGGGAAACCCGTCTGAACGCAGCAGGGCAAAGTCTTCGACTTCATCGGCCAGCTTCGATTGCTCCCCGTATACGCAATCTGTGAAGCTCAGTGTCCGGTTTTGACCGCGAGGGACGCGATAGCGGAGGGCGAATGGTTCTCCAGAATTAGCCCGGCGGTCGGACTCTTCGTTTGACATTTCGCGCATGCCGGGATTGAAGAGCCAGGCGCCCTGCGCGGAAGACTGATTATCGTCGCCCGAGTGCGCAGGGGTGAAATCGCGATAGGCAAGGCCCTTGGCGAAGATGGCTTCAGCGGCCTTGCGATGCAGGTCGAGGCGTTCAGATTGCTTGTACTCTTCGTCCCACGAGAGACCCAGCCAGCGTAGGCCCTCGAAGATCGACTGGACGCTAGCCTCGGTGTTGCGCTCGACATCAGTGTCATCCAAACGCAAAACCATGGTTCCGTGGTTATGGCGGGCAAAGAGCCAATTAAAGATAAACGTGCGCGCCCCGCCCACATGCAGGTAGCCGGTGGGCGAGGGTGCAAAACGGACGCGGGGGACTTTTTGAGAGGAGGGGGTCGAATCAGACATCGTAATTGTATGTTACCAATCGCGGCGGCTGCGGCGCTCCCTCATCAGCTGAAGCACAGCGCTCAGGCCTTGGGCGGTTGCGGTGGATAAGGCGGTTGCGGTTGCCAGCCAAATGGCGGCGCGGGCACAACATTCCATGTGGTGAAGGCGATAACCCAGAGCGTGATGATGTTGACCAGAGGAATAATCATCAGCAGGCAAAGCCAGGGCGAAAGTCCGGCCTTCTTGAAGATCATCCAAAAAGGAGGCAGGATAGCGGCCACCGCCACAAGAATAAAGATGGAAACAACTGTAAGCATCACCATGGCCACCTGCTGGACCATTGCCGGATCGGGATGATTTTGAAGCAGGAACGCCAGATATTGCATTCAGATGACTCCGGAATTGAGATGAGAACTCGCTGCAACGGTATAGCTAAATGCCGAAATTCGCAACGTTTTTCTTGAGTTATCACATAATGCCGGACGATCTGGTCCTCTGGCCGAAAAACTCAGCACTATCAGTTCCCTGTCCGCGGCCCTACGTAATTTCCTCGGTGTCGTAGATCAAGCCGCGTTTCTTCGGCACGCCGTGAACCGAACTGAGCAAGTCTTCGACCACATCTTCAAGCTGGCGCTGGCTTTCGATTACCGCGCTCATGCTTTTGAGGTCCTCAGGTTCGATGGCGCGCTCGACCAAAGCGACGGCATGGCACTGGGCAACGCGGTCGAGTTTCAGACCCTCCGGTGTTTTGGCCTTGATGCTGATCTGGTCGATGCCAAGCCCCAGCAAGTCGGCAACATGTGCTCGCATCTCGCCGGAGAGGGGAGCTATCTTGGGACGGGCGAGAATCAGCGTGGTGTCGATGTTCACAATGCGGTAGCCGCCCCGTTGCAGCGTCTCCAGCGCCAGATTGAGGAAGATGGCCGAGTCGGCATTCTTCCAGCGCGGATCTCCGGGCGGAAAGAATGTGCCAATGTCGCCCGCCGCTATCGAACCAAGCAGCGCATCGGTTACGGCGTGCAGCAGCACATCGCCGTCCGAGTGGCCCTCCAGGCCCTCTGGATGATTAATCGAGAGCCCGCCGATGCGCAGAGGCACGCCCGGTTTGAAAACGTGCGAGTCATAGCCAAATCCGATGCGTGTTTCCATAGTCTCCGTATCTGCCTTTAGAAATGACCCGCAGTGATCTCGATCTTGTTCAACGGATTTCAGCGGTTGCGCTGGCGCATATAGAATTCAGCAAGTTCCAGATCGCCCGCCTGCGTAATCTTCAGATTAACTTGAGAGCCGTGGACGACGGCGACCGGATGGCCGGCGCGCTCCACAACAGAAGCCTCGTCGGTGCCTACGAATCCATCGGCCATGGCCTCTGCAAACGCGCTCTTCAGCAGCCCGTAGCGAAAGCCCTGCGGCGTTTGCGCCAGCACTACGAACTCGCGCGGGATGGTCGAAGTGATCAGCGCCCCGTGCGCGGTTCGTTCGACCTGTTTGATGGTGTCCACAGCCGGCAGCCCCACGATGGCCGCTCCATGCTCGATGACCGCATCAATGGTTCGGTCGATTGTGGCAGCGTCGATCAGCGGTCTTACGGCGTCATGCACCAGGACAATATCGTCAGCCTCGGCAGGCAAAGCGGCCAGAGCGTGCGAAACAGACTCCTGCCGGTTGTCGCCGCCCTCGACGACTCGGACCCGGCCGCCAAAACGGTACTCGTCAGCGAACTCGGCAATCTGCGCCTGGACGCGCTCAATTTCCGTTTTGCGCACGGCCACATAAATCGCTGTTACCCGCTCCACTGAAGCGAATGCGTGCAGCGAATGAATCAGGATGGGAACCCCATCCAACGCCAAAAATTGTTTGGGCTGTGGCCCGGCCATCCGGGTTCCCATTCCCGCAGCAGGGAGAATCGCAAAAACTTGCATATCGGGTGGAGTATACAAGGTGCCCATTCATTTTGCCATGGTTTAATTCAAACTCCGCGCCCCGAAACGCACTGCTTAGTCGAGGCAGCGATTTCCGCGAATAGCCCGAGCACTATGGCCTATGCGTGGAAGGCGGCTGTCATCGCCCTCATGGCATATCTTCCCAGGCCGTTATATTCATCTTCACTCTCACTTTATCTGCACAAATGGTCAGTCATAGCGGCGCAATCATGCATCGTCCCGTTATGATCTTGGGGTGCGTACGACGTTGACAATCGACGCGAAATTGCTCCGACCTGGGCTTCGTCTGGCCGTGGGCCTCTCCGGCGGCGCAGACTCCGTAGCCCTGTTGCGCGCCCTGGCCGAACGGAGCAAGGAACTGGGCCTGGTGTTGCACGCCGCCCATCTTCATCACGGTCTGCGCGGCGAAGAGGCAGATGCGGATCTCACCTTTGCGCGATCTCTCGCGGCCGACCTTGGCTTGCCCTTCTACGAAACGCGGGTGGACACAGAATCCGAGGCAAAAGCCAATGCAGCGTCGGCCAAGCCAGCCGAAACCATTGAGGAAGCGGCAAGGCGCCTGCGTTATGGCTGGTTCCGGCAACTGATGGCCTCCGGCGTGGTGGAGGCCGTGGCCACCGCTCACACCCGCGACGACCAGGCCGAGACCGTACTGGCGAAGTTTCTGCGCGGAGCCTGGACCGAGGGTCTCAGCGGCATTCATCCGGCGGTCGAATTTCCCGAAGGCCGCATTCTTCGCCCATTGCTCTCGACAACGCGGACCGAGGTCGAGGCCTACCTGAACGGGCTGGGCCAGCAGTGGCGCGAGGACTCCTCCAATCGTCATCTCACATTTACTCGCAACCGCATCCGCCACGAGTTGCTGCCTCTGCTTGAGGGATGGAATCCGCGCCTGCGCGAGCACATGGCGCAAATGGCTCAACTCGCCCTTGACGAGGAGGCCTGGTGGCAGGTTGAGCTAGCCCGCATTTCGCAGCAATTGCTCTTGCCGGGGCGCCCAATTCGAGGTGGTGGGCGCGAGGCGGCCGATGGGCTGGCTCTCGATGTCAACCGGCTGGCCCCGCTCGCCCCGGCCATGCAAAGGCGGCTCTTGCGCTACGCCGCGGAGCAGTTGGGCGCGACAGTTGATTTTCCCGCAACCGAGGCGATGCGCACGCTGGCTCTCGCTGGCCGTGCCGGCCAGAAGCTCGAGCTGGCCCAGGGGCTCTGCGCCGAGCGAACGCACCGCGAATTGCGGCTTGCTGTTTTGCAGGTCGCAAAAGCGGGCGCGTCAGCGGCGGAGACTGTTCCCGAGTACACCGTGGCCATTCCGGGTGAGATTCTAGCCCCGGCCTTTGATCTTCGTCTCCGGATTGAGGCAATTGGAATGCTCGAGGGCCAAGCCGCTACGCTGCGCAACTGGAAGCCGGGCGACCGTGTCCAGCTGCGCTACTCTTCCGGCCCATCCAAGGTGAAGCAGGTTCTCGAACGCCTGCGAATTACCGGCACCAGCCGCGCTCTCTGGCCAGTCCTCGAGCTTAAAGGCCGCATCGCGTGGATGAGGGGAGTCGAAGTGGAACTGGAGCCGGGAATCCTCATTGAAGCAACCGCCCTTGAGACTGTGCCCGACCCCTCCCCGATGTAGTCCGCTGCTGGCAGTTAATCCACGGGATGACCCTCGGGACAGTGCCTCTAGATGCTTCAAGTTTGTCCGGGTTGAGAGTACAATTCAAGATACTGCTCCCCGGGCGGTGGAGGGGTAGTGTCTGCCCAAATCCCCGTGCCGTACTTTCTGTGACTTTGAGGAACCTACCAGCGTCTAATGGATGATGTAGGCGATGCTGGAGACCCGTTCAGCGGCTTCTCCACCACCGAAAGAGAGGAATTCTGGTGAATTCAACCGCCAAATCAATCTTGTTCTGGGCTTTTATCTTCATCTGCCTCATGGTTCTCTTGAGCATGTGGTCGAAGAGCACTGCCGGGGGCAAGGACGTAGAGATTTCTTACTCCGACCTGTACAACCAGGTGAAACAGGGGAAGGTAGCTGACGCCGAAGTCCAGGGTCCCGAGCTACATGGCCACATGAAGGCCACGCCGAAAGAACAGTTTCACACCCATGTCGGCGATCATTACGAGGGACTCGAAGCGGCTTTCCTGGCTTCAGACGCCCACTTCTCCAAGAAGGAACCGCAAAGCAATATTCCCTTGCAGTTGCTCACGACCCTGGGCCCGTTCGTTCTGCTCATAGGCATCTGGTTCTTCTTCATGCGACAGATGCAAGCCGGCGGCAACAAGGCGCTTTCGTTCGGCAAGAGCCGCGCGCGCCTGCTCTCCATGCAGCAGAAAAAGATCACGTTCAAAGACGTGGCCGGTGTGGATGAGGCCAAGGAAGAACTCAAGGAAATCATCGAGTACCTTCGCGAGCCGGCCAAGTTCCAAAAGCTTGGCGGACGCATTCCCAAGGGAGTTCTGCTGGTGGGACCTCCAGGTACAGGCAAAACACTGCTGGCGCGTGCCGTAGCAGGCGAAGCCAATGTGCCGTTTTTCTCCATCTCAGGTTCGGATTTTGTCGAGATGTTTGTTGGCGTGGGCGCCAGTCGCGTCCGTGACCTCTTTGAACAGGGCAAGAAAAACGCTCCTTGCATCATTTTCATTGACGAAATCGACGCTGTGGGCCGCCATCGTGGCGCGGGCCTGGGCGGCGGACACGACGAGCGCGAACAGACTCTCAACCAGTTGCTGGTTGAGATGGACGGCTTTGAATCCAACGACGGCGTGATTCTGGTGGCTGCCACCAACCGTCCCGACGTGCTGGATCCTGCACTGCTGCGCCCCGGCCGCTTCGACCGCCGCGTAGTGGTGGGATTGCCCGACGTGCGTGGCCGCGAAGAAATCCTTGGCGTTCACGTCAAAAAGGTTCCAGTCTCCGACGATACAAATCTCAACGTGCTGGCTCGCGGTACACCCGGCTTCAGCGGTGCCGACCTGGCGAACATGGTCAACGAGGCCGCGCTGAGCGCCGCGCGCATGAACCGCAAGCAAGTGACCATGTACGACTTTGAAGTGGCTAAGGACAAGGTGCTCATGGGCGCCGAGCGCAAGTCCATGTTGCTCACTGAGGACGAGAAGCGGGTAACCGCCTATCACGAAGCGGGCCACGCGCTGGTTTCGTTCATGCGCGAGCACTCCGACCCGATTCACAAGGTCACAATCATTCCTCGCGGAATGGCTCTGGGCGTCACCATCTTCTTGCCCGGCGACCGTCACAATTACACGCGGGAGTATCTGGAAGCCAATCTCGCAATCGCTTACGGCGGACGTGTGGCGGAAGAGATTTTCCTGAACCAGATGTCCACCGGCGCCGGCAGCGATATTGAAAGCGCCACTGACTTGGCCCGCCGCATGGTTTGCGAATATGGCATGAGCCGTCTTGGCCCGCTTACCTTCGGCAAGAAGGAAGAGCAGATATTCCTTGGCCGTGAAATAGCGCAGCACAGGGACTTCAGCGAGGAGACGGCCCGGCAAATTGATTTGGAAGTGCGCCGTTTGATCGACGAGGCTTACCAGTCAGCGCACAATATCGTCGAAACCAACGCCGACGCCATGCACCGCATTTCCGCAGCCTTGCTGGAGCGCGAAACCATCGACGCCGAAGAGGTAAAGATGCTCATCGAAGGCAAGGAACTTCCTCCGTTGCGTTCGAGCCTGGCCACGCCCAGCGACACAGGCAGCCCCGATGTGCAGCAGGTGCTGAAGCCGGAAAGCCGCAGTGGGCCAAACTACCCCGAAGGCTCGCCTTCTCCGGCATAAAAGCCAACGCAGTTTCCGCAATTAAGAAGGGCCGCTCCATCAACTGGAGCGGCCCTTCTTAATTGGCTGGTGCTTAGAAGATTTTGTAGCTCATTCCTACGCTCGCACCGTAGGGCGAGATGCTGGAATTGTTCCACCAGGGCCAGTACTGGTATTCGAAATCCACGGGGCGAAGAGTAAGCCGTTTGGTCAGCTTCACGTCCACGCCGCCGCCAAAAGCGAAATCGGTGTACTGCGCCTTGCCTGTAAGACTCCCGAGCAAATAGCCGAAGTCCATCTTCGAGAAGCCGAACAGCGTCTTGCCATAAATCGTCGCCCTCCCGAAGCGATAGAGCGGGAGTCTCGGACCAGCCAGGTAGTTGTCCTGGTGAATATCCGCGTATTGGTTCCACCGCTGCCAGCGGCCTTCGGCTTCAAACTGCACCCAACGGTTCACCTTCAAGTCGAGATAAGCGCCCGCACCAAACAAGGGAAACTGACTTGTTTGAGAGATGGGAATGCAATAAACGCCCTGATAACATGGCTGCGAAGGATTGGCTTGAACAACCCAATAACCCTCGAAGTCTGGCTGGAAAATCGAGGCCATACCGCCGGCGCTGAGCGACACCTGCCGGCCGGTAGCTGAGGGGACCACTTGAGCAGTGGCAGCAATGGTTCCGACAGCAAGCAAGATCGGGAATACAACTGCAGCAAATCGTCTCATAAGCAGATCGTACTTTCATTCAGGGCAATCTTCGCTGCCCGGTAAGTGAACTTGGTCGAAGACGTTTTGGAACCTCAGAACGGAATGAACCGGAATACCATTTTTCCCATTCCGGTTCAAAGTTTCCTTATTGCCGTTACTGCTGTGCGGGAGGCGGTGGGCTCGTTGATTGCTGAGAAGAACCGCCAGGGGCCGGCTCCGTTGCGGGCGGAGTTGCTCCAGGAGTTGTAGCCTCAGGAGGAGTGGCAGCCGGGGGAGTTGCCGGCGGAGCAGCCGCGCCGGGAGGAGTTGCGGCAGGCGCAGCCGCTGGAGTTGTTGTAGCTGGAGCAGCGGCTGGAGCAACTGCTGCGGGCACAACTGCAGCTGGGGGCGTCAATCGCGACACATCGTAGCGCTGCAGCTTGTAAAAGATTGGTGTCACCTCCAGCGGCATCTTGTCGCGGGGGTTCATGTAAGCGTAGATCTTTGCGCTGAGCTGGTGCACCCTGTCGTCCCATGGATCAGTCTTTAGCCAACTGCCGAGAGGCAAGGCTGGGCGCTGGGCGAGATCGTCCCAGTTCAATCTGGGCGACATCCGCATCAAATCGGCCATCCAGGGAGTGCCGTCAGCCTGCAGCAGCGAGTCGCCAAGAGTAGCTGTATTCAGGGCCTTCAACTCCTTTTCCCTCTCGACCAACTGCGCATAGTAAAGGCCCGCAGACGCCAGTTTGTCCTTGTACATGGAGTTCCCCAAATACTCCATGGCGCGCTTGGCAGCGTCCGTGTTGTCGCTGTTGGAGTGGAACATATCGATCTTCTGGAAGGTCGCCTGATCGGGGAACATCAGCCTGTCATTGAAGGCGTACCTGGTATCAATGTGGTGCCCCATGACGATGTGAGCCAGTTCCATGGCCACCACCGAAGCAATCGACTCTTCGCTGGGCAGAGTATCGATGAGCCCTTTGCTGATTAGGATGGTGTTGCCTACAGTCGTAGTTTCGACCGTATCCGTCAGCAAAATGCGCGTGTGCACAGGCTCGGTGAAAGCCAGATTATTGGGCACCTGCAGGTTAATGACAATCTGGTCCAGCACCGTGTTCTCATAGCCGCCGGGGGTCAGTGGTGCTACCAGCCCGGCCTCCACCAACCGGTCGATCACGTTGTTTTCCGCCTGCGTAACCCAGTTGCGGGTGGCTTGCAGAGGACCCACGTCCTGGGCGTCGTCGCTCTTGTCCTCCGCGTCTTCCACCTTCACGCTCACGTTCTCGCTTTCCCGTGTGGGCAGCTTCAGAGAGTAACCCCAGAAATGCGTCTGGGCCTTCAGTCCGGCAGACTTGTCGTTTTCGGTTTGATGAGTTTCTTCAACGTAAATAGCCACCGGCAGCCAGATTCCCGGCTGCACGTTCATTCGCCAACTATCGAAGTGGAAGTAGTACTTCTTTGACTCCTCGTCACTGGGTCCGGTGTAGGTACCGTTCAGGCGAACAATGTTACCATCCACGTCCTCAACCCAGATGCGACCGTAGAACCGGCCCATGTCGGAAACCTTGGGCTGCACGTCGTAAACCCAGGTGCGCACTGACCCCAAAAACTCGCGCCGCACAAAGCTGAACACATAGTGCTCAGAGTCGAAGCTGGTCGGATCAAGGAACATCATCTCAGTGAATCCGAGCGGCCTGTAAATAATGTGATTATCCAGCCCCAACGCCCTGGTCAGCCCGGCGATGGATGCAACCGAGCTCTTAAAGAAGCCGCGCTTGTCTCTCTCGCGCGGATTGTACGTCTCGTCAAAGAAACCCTTACCGAAGTCCACGCGGCTCAACATGTACACGTCCGAAATCGGCACCTGGTAGAGCTTTACGTCCGGCCGCGTGTTCTGGATATATGTTTCCACCAGGGGCGTGCGCTCCTGGATGCTCTTTATCAGTACTTTTTCCCGGCCAATGGCCTTCTCAACCAACGCAGCCTGATCAGGCGTGAGTTGGTGAACTTGTGAAAACTTTGGCACTTTCTTTGCGTGCGCACAGGTGGCACTCAAGCTGACGAGCAGTAAACCGAGGAAGAACTTCCGAAACGTCATGTCAGGCTCCTAAGCTGTCTTTTCCACGTCTTCCTCTGGCCGCTTGCACCATTCCGGCTTCCTGCGGCTGAGAGCAACTATGGGTCTTGCGTGCAACTTCGATATTACGCTAACTGAAACGTAATAGTGATGTTAGTCGTCATGTTCACTGCCTGGCCGTTGCGCGTTGCCGGGCGGAGTACCCGCCCCTGTTGCACGGCACTGCGGGCCTGCTCGTCCAATCCGTGACCCAGCCCTTGCAGCACACCGAGAACCTGTATCTGGCCGTTGGCGAAGAAGGTCACGCGCAACACCACATTGCCTTGAATCTTCAGGTGACGTGCCTCATCGGTATACGTTGGTTTCGGGATGGAAACCTCCGGCTGCGTGCTGGACAGAACCACCTTCGCGGCGACCGGAGTCCGCACAACGGTCGCAGTCGGAATGCCTACCGACGCAACCTTGGCCGTCAAGTTCGTAGAAGCAGCATTCATGGTGCCAGGAACCGGCGCCGAGGCCACTTTTCCTACCACTCCCGCATTCGATCCGAACTTGGTTCCATTGCCAAAACCTGTCGAGCCCACCAAACCGTGCGGAGCAACTGCCGGACCGCGCATGCCCCCATAAGGGTTGCCGATGGCCGCCACCGTGGCTGGCCGCGTGGCATTCGGATTGGGCGTGACGCCAAAGGTCTGGCCAAAATGCACCGGAGCAGTCGAGGGTTTTTGGCGGTTGTCTTGTGCCGGCATAGCCGCCGCGGCTAGCGCCGACTTGGGCTGCGGCGACAGAATCACCGCCGGCTTGGCTTCCTTGATGACGGGCATCGCCAGCTTGGCTTCCATCTGGATCGGTTTCAAGTCCGGCTTCGGCTCCGGCTTGGGCATTCTGATTTTCGGCGCCTCAAACTTCACCTCCACGAGCTTCGGCGGATCCTTTATTGGAGGCGGAGGCGGAATCTTCGGCTTGGGCTGGGGAGGAGGGTTGGTTGGCAAAATCAACAGCGTCTCTTCATGCCTGTGTTGATCAATCGTCTTTCTGGCCGCCGCTCCAAGATAAAGAAAAAGTGACAGCATCAAGCCGTTGATCGCCATACTGGTGATAAAAGAGCCGACGCTCCGCTCGGCTTCTGGAAGTAATCCGAAAGTTGCCCGTCCGGTTGTGGCCGGCCCTGAAAGAGGCTTCTCTGCCATTTCTTCATTCCTCGCTTTCGGCCATCAGGGCCGCGCGCTTTGGCGTCCACAATGTCCTGCAAGACCCGGCTGCGGATGAAACAGCCCCGCAGAGGCCGACGGTCATATCGGATTCAAATTGCTCTCGCATTATTCGAATAGGGAAAGAGAGAATTCGTGATTCATGTCTTTCGCCAACGGCTCTAGAAATAATAGCGCACAGCCCGCCAGACCCTGGCTCGCTATCCTCTAAGTAGTGCGGACTGCCGGATGCATGAACTCTGGACATCCCAATACTCCGATTTGCGCCCAGGGCATACATCAGAAGAACAATCCCTTCACGGGAGGAAGGTTTCCGCTCCCGGCCCTCCGCCAGCATGGCCTCAACCTCAGTCATACTCAGCGTAGCCACAGGCAGCGCAGATATGGGAAACGGCAAGCCGTCCTTATCGACGGTCTGATCGAAGCAGCGTCAGGCCCACTCCGTCATGCCCTCTGTAATAAACTTTAGGCTAAACCAAAGTTTTTGGGAAGTGACGGCTGTCTCTTAGGTTAAACCAAAGTTTGCCGGGAAGGAAAGGCTTTATTATGAAGATTCTGGTAACAGGTGGTGCGGGGTATATAGGTGGTACTGTCGCAGCCTTGCTGGCCAATAATGGGCATCAAGCGGTAATTTTTGACAACCTGAGTCATGGCCACCGGGACCTGCTGCCGCCAGGCGTGAACTTCATCCAGGGAGAACTGGCAGACCGCCCGGCGCTCGAGAATATTTTTTCCTCGGCGAAGGAGCAAGGAAAGCCGTTTGACGGCGTAATGCACTTTGCCGCCCTCATTGAAGCCGGGGAGTCCATGCTGCACCCGGAACAGTTTTTCCGCAATAACACCGCATCCACCCTGTCCTTGCTGGAGGCTATGCTCGCGCACGGGCCGCGCAGGCTGGTCTTCTCCTCCACGGCCGCCGTCTATGGCGAGCCGGAAACGGTTCCAATCAAAGAGGATGCCCGCCTGCTTCCGACGAATGCTTATGGCGCCTCCAAGCTGCTGGTCGAGCAGATGCTCGGCTGGTTACACCGAATTCATGGCTTGCGCTATGCCTCCCTGCGCTACTTCAATGTCGCCGGCGCTCCAGAGGGCGCAGACGGCATCACCCGGGGCGAGGCCCACCACCCCGAGTCACACCTTATTCCACTCGTCCTCGATATTGCCCTTGGCCGTCGCTCGTCCATTCGCATCTATGGCGACGACTATCCTACCCCCGACGGCACCTGCATCCGCGACTACATCCACGTCTCCGACTTGGCAGATGCGCATTTGCTCGCTCTGAAGGCCCTGGGAACTCCGGCTGCCGCAACCGCAGGCCTTATCTTCAACCTCGGTATTGGGCACGGCTTCAGCGTCCGAGAGGTCATCGAATCGGCTCGCCGCGTCACGGGCCACCCCATCCCCGCCGAAACCCATCCTCGCCGACCCGGCGATCCCGCAGTGCTGGTTGCCAGCTCTGAAAAAGCCATAAGGGAACTGGGCTGGAAGCCTCGCTACACGCAGCTCGACGAAATCGTTCGCACCGCCTGGGTCTGGCACCAGAAACGGTTCGCACAATAATAGTGCTGCGTCTTGCGAACTCCTTTTGGGAACCCACTTGCCGTTTATGTACTGGTGTCGGTAAAGTGTTCCCAAGGCGCAGTCTCTGTGGGAGTGCGCGCGCGGTCTGCCTTGAGATGTTTCGATTCTTCATTCCCAAAGGATCTTGCATGTCTTCCCTGCCCGTTTCCGCCGTTGCCAGTTCCGCTGTGGCGCTTGCCAGTCAGGACATCGACTCTACGCTGCGTGAAAACCGTGTCTTTCCGCCGCCGCCGGAGTTCAGCGCCAAGGCTCATATCCAGAGCCTGGAGCAGTACGAGGCTCTTTACAAGCAGTCCATTGACAACCCCGAGGCCTTCTGGGCCGATGTCGCCCAGGATCTGCATTGGTTCAAGCAATGGGATAAGGTCTTGGAATGGAATCTCCCTTCTGCTCAATGGTTTGTAGGCGGAAAGTTAAACCTTTGCTACAACTGCGTGGATCGCCATGCGCTCGGAGAACGCCGTAATAAAACCGCGCTGATCTGGGAGGGTGAGCCAGGCGAGGTGCGGCGGCTCACTTACGCCGAGCTGTACGTGGAGGTGCAGCACTTCGCCAACGCACTCAAGGCGCTGGGCATTCGCAAAGGTGACCGCGTAGCCGTCTATATGGGAATGACCCCAGAGCTGGCCATTGCCCTGCTGGCCTGCGCGCGGATCGGTGCCATTCACTCGGTCATCTTTGGTGGATTTGCAGCCAACGCTATCGCCGACCGCGTCAACGATTCCGGCTGTGTCGCCATTCTCACACAGGACTCGAGCTTTAGGCGCGGTAGCGAAATCCAGCTCAAGCGCACCGTGGACGAAGCCATGAACGCTTGCCACACCGTCAAGCATGTGGTCGTCCTTCGCCGTTCCGGCTCTCCAGTGAAAATGATTGACGGCCGTGACCATTGGTGGCACGACCTCATGGCTGCTGCCGCACCTGATTGCCCCGCTGAAGAGCTGGACTCCGAAGATCCGCTTTACATTCTTTATACCTCGGGCACCACGGGCAAGCCCAAGGGACTGGTTCACACCACCGGCGGCTATGCCGTACAGACCTACATCACGTCAAAATACGTTTTCGACTTGCGAGACGAGGACATTTACTGGTGCACGGCCGACATTGGCTGGGTCACGGGGCACTCATATGTCGTCTACGGCCCGTTGCAAAATGGCGCCACAGTGATGATGTACGAGGGCGCTCCCAACTGGCCCGACTTTTCCCGTTTCTGGAAGATCATTGACGACCACAAGATCACCGTCTTTTATACCGCGCCCACCGCCATCCGCGCCTTCATCAAGTGGGGCGACCAGCACGTCGAAAAGCATTCCCTGGATTCGCTGCGTCTGCTCGGCACAGTCGGAGAGCCCATCAACCCTGAAGCCTGGATGTGGTATCGCGAGAAGATTGGCCACAACCGCTGCCCGATCGTCGATACCTGGTGGCAAACTGAAACCGGAGCCATCCTCATTGCGCCCATTCCCGGTGCGGTGCCTACCAAACCCGGCTCAGCCACGCGGCCTTTCTTCGGCATTCAGCCCGAGGTGGTCAACAAGGAGGGCCAGTCGGTGCCCGCCGGCCACGGCGGTCTGCTCATTGTGCGCAAGCCCTGGCCTTCGATGGCCCGCACCATTTACGGCGACCCAGAGCGATTTAAGAAGACCTATTGGAGCGACATTGAGGGTTGTTACTTCACTGGCGACGGCGCACGCCAAGACGCCGACGGCTACTTCTGGCTGATGGGCCGTGTGGATGATGTCATCAACGTCAGCGGTCATCGCCTCGGCACCATGGAGGTCGAATCGGCCTTGGTCGCGCACCCCAAAGTAGCTGAAGCCGCCGTTGTGGGCCGTCCAGACGAACTTAAAGGCCAAGCCATCTCGGCATTCGTCTCTCTCGAAAGCGGCAACCAGCCCAGCGAAGAGTTAAAAGACGAATTGCGCAAGTGGGTCTCGAAGGAGATAGGCTCCCTCGCCCGCCCCGACGATATCCGCTTCACCGAAGCCTTGCCCAAAACTCGCAGCGGCAAGATCATGCGCCGCCTGCTTAGGGAACTCGCCACTCACGGCGAGATTAAGGGCGACACCACGACCCTCGAAGACTTTACGGTCATCGCCAAGCTGCGCGAGGCGGAGGAAGGGTAATGCGACGCCTGCGTTATGGAGTGGCAATGAGCCTGGATGGCTTCATCGCCGGTCCAAGCGGCGAGTACGACTGGATTGTCTCCGATCCAGAGATCGATTTTGCGGCTATGTTCGCCGAGTACGACATCCTTCTGATGGGCCGGCGAACCTACGAAGTCGCCAGTGCAAAAGGCAAATCATGGGATAGCTTCGGGCAACTCTGGATTGTCGTCTCACGCACGATGAAGTCCGAAGATCATCGCGGCATCACCATTCTAAGCACAGGCGTTCCGGAAGCGGTGGCTGCCATGAAGCGCGAGCCGGGCAAAGACATTTGGCTTTTCGGCGGAGGAGTTCTCTTTCGTGCCCTGTTGGATGCCGAGCTCGTTGATACCGTCGAGGTCGCGGTAATGCCGGTTCTGGTTGGAAGCGGAACACCGCTGTTACCGGAGGGACGGCGACAAACTCTTCATCTGCAAAGCAGCAAAGCGCTGCCGAGCGGCATTCTGATGCTGACTTACTCAGTCTCGCCTGCGAAGCCCTGACCTGGCTCCAGAACTTCCCTGTAGCCAATCATCGACTGATATTCAAATCCGCCAGTTGTCTGCGCGCCAGTTCTTGATGCGTTCCTTGATCTGTTTGCGGCTGAGGTTGCCTTCCAGAGCCTGCTTGGCCAGCTCCACCACCTCGTCATCCGCGGCGAAGCGCAAGCCAATCAACTGGTCTTCTGTGAGGCGATAGATCTGCGCGTGCCACGCTGCGGGAGCCAACGCCTGCAAACGCAACCGCTCCTCCAGCCTGATTACACGATCCTGCACCTTCAGCGGATAGGTTCGCAGCTTGAAGAACGGAACGAACACCGCCACCGAAAGCACCACAAACCACGCTGCAGCGACGGGAGTATCGCCCCAGTGGCGCACCAAGTGGGCGATCGCAAATACCAGATTGGCAATCAGAACGAAAAACGTAACAAAGTGGAACTGCGGATCGATCCGCCCATGATTCTTGAGATTCTGCGAAGAAGACTTACTCATGCGCAACCTTGATTCCTGACAGGCCGGAGTTGGATGCCTCGGCAGCGTGAATTTCCGCAGTACCGATGATAGCGGCGCCGGGGACCTGCGCACCCGCGCTATCGGGATTTTGCACGGCTCCGGTTGAAGCTGTCAACGCCAGCAGATTATCGGGCGCCAGCATCTCCGGATGTTTGGGAATGAGATGGTGGCGGCCACGCGCAAGATAATCCGCGAACAGGCCTCCAGCAAGGTAGGGATTCAACACCGCAATGGGAATGGCATAGCCTGTCGTGGAGAGCGATTCGGCTATGCTCTTGTTCCTGCGGCTCGGGCGGCGATAGCCCGGTATCTGCGGAATCTCGAAGACTGCCAGATGCATCTCAGGATGCTGGGCCGCGTAACGCTCCAGTTTGTAGGCAAGCTGTTTGGGCGTGGTCAAGCCCGCGTCCGGAAATACGTTGCGCTTGAAGGTGCCCGGGAAATAGAAATTAAGTGTGAAGCGCGCAAAGTCCGAGCAGTTGCTGAACAGCAGGCTGAAGTGTGAGCGATTCCTGCGATCGTTCATGTATGCAATAAAGGCGTTATCCTCTTCCTCGCTGGTCTCAAAGCGGAAAGCGTAGATGCGTCGCTCATAAGAAATACCCACCAGTTGCGTCCAGCCATCACTCGTAAATCCGCCGGCCTGCAAATGTTGGCCCAGGCCGAGCAGATGGGCTTCGCGATAGTGATCGCGGAGTTGCCGCACCGTCGCGCGGTCAACGTGCGCGGGAACCTGAGAAGGGTCCTCCACCGAATAGAGGTACGGAACAAGCGGCACAGCCACCCAATCGTACCCATCAATGCCCTTGTAGCGCGCGATGACCACGCCCATTTCGCCGGCGTCGCAGCGGCGCAGCTTGACCGGAGTTTTGGCGCAGATGTGATCGAAATAAATCGCGTTGTGTCCCGTCGGATTTACGGCGCCAAAAAAGCCGTATGGTTCCTCCATCAGCAGGGCTGCCTGCGCGCGACTCTGGGCAGGGTAAAAGGCCAGAACCGCTAAGGCCATGAGAGCGAATGCAGATGTGCGCAATTTTCGCGTCGAGAGCATTGGTCCTCCTTGGTCAGAATCCTGGGCTAACCTTCAGCATCCCGTACTCGGGAAATGAGCTGCAATCCGGGAGCGACGCAATTTGTGCAATGCGTCTGCCTTGTCAAGAGCTTCACCCAAGGAAACCGCCGAGAGGCAGGATGAGCCCTTTTGCTCATAGTGACACGGATCGAGAAGAAAAGTTGTGACGAAAACTGTGAAAATAGGGTCAAATCCGGTCAGAAACCCATCATCACCGGCTCCATATCTAGCTGAATACCAAAGCGTTTCTCAACCGCAGCAGTAATCTGGTTTGCAAGCGTCAGTATCTCCGCCGCGCTAGCCCCGCCGCGCCCATTCCGTTCGCCAAGATTTACGAGAGCCAGGGTGTGCCGCGTAGAGATTGCAGCAGCGCCCAGTGCGTATCCCTTATTGAAGCCGGCCTGTTCTATCAACCATGCCGCAGGAACCTTGACCCGCCCCAGATTCTCTGTGCCGGGTCCGGCAGGAAAGCGCGGCGGCGCCTTATCGCTCGCTGCTGCAATCTGGCGAAGCTGTTCTTTATCGACAACCGGGTTCTTGAAGAAGCTGCCTGCGCTGCGGCAATCAGGATCGCCCTCGACAATCAACATTCCTTTTGTCTGGCGAATGCGCCGCACCTGGGCCGCTACTTCTGCGAGACTCGGCTGTTCGTCGTCAGGAAAGGCGCGTTGCAAGTCGGCGTAGCGAAGTGTCGGCGCACCGCCGAATGTGAGCCGGTAGTCCACACGAGTAACAATGTACCGTCCGCGATCAGCCGAGTTGAAACGGCTATGTCGATAGGCAAAGCCACATTCGGTTACGTCAAATTCTTTCGTCTTGTGCTCCCGCAGATCGAAGGTGCGTACCCGCTCAATAACCGAGGCAACCTCCTGCCCGTAAGCGCCGACATTTTGCACCGGAGTTCCACCCACTGTGCCCGGAATCCCGGCCAGACACTCCACGCCAGCACATTTGTCTTTCACAGTGCGTTCGACAAAGCCGTCCCAGTCTTCGCCGGCCGCTACCTGATAAATTACACGCTTCGCCGTCTCCGGCTTGCCCAACTCGCACGCCGCATCTGTCGTTGTAATTCCGCGCAGAGCCACCCGCAATACCAGCCCGTTGAATCCCGCGTCAGAGACCAGCAGATTGCTTCCCCCGCCCAATACAAACAGCGCCACTCTGCGCTCACCCGCCCAGGCAGCGGCCTCGGCAATCTCCTCTTCACTTGCAGCCTCGATGAACCAGCGCGCCGGCCCGCCTATTCCAAAGGTTGTGAAAGGCGCAAGCAACTTGTTTTCTTCAATAAGCATCAATTAAAGGCTACACCTCGGAATGAATCGACAAATAGACTTGGCGCTGCTGAGAGCACTGATAAACACTTCTTGCAATCAAGCAAAACGGCCCCCGAGCGGGAGGCCGTTCTGAGTATCCGTTCCTCGGGAGGAACGCTTCCTCCACGCGGGCAATCATGCTCATGCCATTCTTGCTCAGAGTTTGGCTGGCGCGTCCAGGCTTCTTGCCTCATCGGCCTCAAGCGTCTTCCGCACGTGGCTATGCTTCCGGCTGTACGTGAAATAAATGATAAGCCCCACGACCAGCCAGCTTCCGAAACCAATCCACGCAGGAGCGTCGAGCGAAACCATTAGTGCGATGGCAACAATCATTCCGCAGATTGGCACTACGGGAACCCATGGAGTGCGGAACGGCCGCGGTACATCGGGTTGTTTCACGCGCATGATCCAAATGCCCAGACAGACTATGGTAAACGCCAGCAGTGTGCCGAGGCTGACCAGTTCTCCGAGGAATGAGATGGGGAAAAAAGCCGCGAGAAACGCTGCAAATATTCCCATCACAATCGAAGTAATATAAGGGGTGCGGAAACGAGGATGAATCGTGCCCACCCATTTCCAAAGCAATCCGTCATGGGACATGGTGTAAAGCACGCGCGATTGACCTAGCAGCATCACCATCATCACCGAGGCCAGCCCAGCGATGGCGCCAAGATCAATCAACAGGACACCCCACCGCACGCCAATCTCAGCCGCGCCATCGGCAACCGGAGCCGCGACATTCAGAGTGGTATACGACTTGAGGCCGGTCAGCAGTCCGGCCACAATGATGTAAAGAACCGTGCAAATTATCAGCGAGCCGAGAATCCCAAACGGCATATCCTTCTGCGGGTTCTTTGCCTCCTGCGCAGCGGTGGACACTGCATCGAATCCGATATACGCGAAGAAAACCACGCCCGCGCCGCGCATGATGCCCGACCAGCCAAACTGGCCAAAATGACCCTGGTTCTTCGGTATGAACGGGTGCCAATTGGCGACCATGTGCGGCCAGTGTCCGAA
>JBAPYY010000796.1:0-1974 GCA_049284975.1 Occallatibacter sp. | reverse complement strand
CATGAGAAGACTCCATGCATCTTCGAGTTTGTGTATCTGGCGCGGCCGGACTCGGTGGTAGATGGCGCGTCGGTTTATCAGTGTCGCATCAATATGGGAACGAAGCTGGCGGAGAAGATCAAGCGGGAGTGGGCGCACCTGCCGATTGATGTGGTAGTTCCCATTCCGTCGACGAGCCGGATTGCGGCACAGGAGATCGCGACGCGCCTGAATCTGCCGTATCGCGATGCGCTGGTGAGAAATCGCTATGTGGGCAGGACATTCATCATGCCTGGGCAGGCGCAGCGCAGACAGTCGATTCGCCGCAAGCTGAATCCAATCCCATCGGTGTTTCAAGGAAAGAATGTACTGTTGGTGGATGATTCGATTGTGCGCGGCACGACGATTAAAGAGATTATTGCGATGGTGTGGGAACAGGGCGCGAAGAAAGTTTATGTCTGTTCGGCTGCGCCGCCGGTGCGTTTTCCGAATGTGTATGGGATAGATATGCCCGCCCGATCGGAGCTGATCGCCAGCGGACGGAATGTGCAGGAGCTGGCACAGGAAATCGGAGCCGACGAGTTGATTTTTCAAGACCTGGAAGATTTGAAACAAGCAATCAACGAAGTTTCACCCGGGCTCACGCACTTCGATACGGCCATCTTCGATGGGGTTTATGTCACCGGAGATATCACGGAAGAGTATCTCAACACGCTGGAACGAAAACGGAACGACACTGCCAAACACACTGAAGATGTCACTAGCCATATCACAAGGAATCTTACGGCCCACATCTGACGGCGCGACGGTGCGGGTGCTGCCCGGCCCGCCTGCGTTGACGGAGTTCGAGGCTGCGCGAACGGCAGCGAGATTGCGCGCTATCGATGCAGGCGTGACTGCGGTTGAGGCGTCGTATCTTTATTTACTGTTGCTCCGCGAAGAGTCTGAGAACCTGATCGATCACGAGAGGCTGGGCGAGTTGCTGGGCGCCGGAGTCGAGATGGCCTCGGGGCCGCGCGCATGGATTGCGCCGCGAGTGGGTACGCAATCGCCGTGGTCGAGCAAGGCGACCGAAATTCTTCACAATACAGGCTTTGGGGCGATTGAGCGAATCGAGCGCGCGCGCGCGGTACGCATCGTTTTTTCCGCCAAAGAGGGATCAACGGGTCTTCGCGCGTTGGCCGCAGTGTTGCACGACCGCATGACCGAGAGCGTATTTTTTGAGAGCGCCGATGAGTTGCAGACGCTGTTTGCGCCGCGGGCGCAGAAGCCACTCGGACATATCGACGTGTTGGGCCTGGGCGCGGCGGCGATTGCCGCGGCAGATTGCGAACTCGGATTGTCGCTTGCGACAGATGAGATCGAGTATCTTGTCGCGGAGTTTACGCGGTTGGGGCGCAATCCGACCGATGTCGAGTTATATATGTTTGCGCAGGCCAACAGCGAACATTGCCGCCATAAGATATTCAACGCAAGCTGGACTATTGATGGGGTGAGGCAGCCACGATCGCTCTTCCAGATGATTCGCAACACCAATGAGGTGTCAGGCGATAACGTGCTTTCGGCGTATCGCGACAATGCAGCGGTGATTCGCGGCGGACGCGGCGGCTGGTTCTTTCCTGAGCCGGGTGATGCGATATACAAATATCACGAAGAAGATATTCATATTTTGCTAAAGGTGGAAACGCACAACCATCCGACTGCGATTTCACCATGGCCGGGAGCGGCGACGGGGTCGGGCGGAGAAATTCGCGACGAAGGCGCCACCGGACGCGGAGCGAAACCGAAGGCCGGGATCTGCGGATTTACGGTATCAAATTTGAATTTGCCGCAGGCGCCACAACCGTGGGAGCGGGTGTATGGGCGGCCTGCGCACATTGCTTCACCGCTGGACATTATGATCGAAGGGCCTCTGGGCGCGGCCGCGTACAACGACGAGTTTGGCAGGCCGGCGCTGGGCGGATACTTCCGTACTTATGAGCAATTGAGTGTGAG
>JBAPYY010000795.1:0-4258 GCA_049284975.1 Occallatibacter sp. | reverse complement strand
TGGCAGACCAGCAAGTGGTTTCTTCTCTGTCGGCTTCGCAGCGCGACGATGGCTGGAGAGCGAATGAGTTCGGCAATTCGGCGCTAACGCGAGCGCTCGTAGCGCATCTTGCCGGCAAGGATGATTTCGTAGTGTGGGTACCGGCGCTGAAAATTTACTTCACGGCGCGAGGCGAGGGAGAAAAGCTTGTGCTGACCACCATCATGGACGATCCTAGATTCGATTTCAAAGCGGGTCAGAACATTCCTGCGAGCCAGGCGTTTACGATTTTGCAAAAGTTCGCGAGCTCGTATAACGGGCTGCCGCAATAGCTAGTGGGAAGCGATTTGGGTTGGAACGATGAGTCCTTAAATACTTAAGCGGCGGAAGTAAACTCGCTTCCGCCGCTTACTAACTCCGCTAATGACTGACTCCGCTCAAATCTCCAGAATCACAGGCATAATCATAGGCCTTCTTCCGGTCGTCTTCTGGATCATGCGCTTCAATTCCACGCGAACCTTTTCCTTCACCATGCCATAGTCAGTCTTCTCTTCGGTGGTCAATCCATCAAGAGTTTTCAGAACCAGTTCGCTGGCCTGTTCGGTGATATCCGCGCCGCCAAAGCCGCGCATCACCACTTCGGGCGATTGCTCCACCTTGCCGGTACGCTTGTTGATGGCCAAAACTGCCAGCACAACGCCGTCCTCGGAAAGTATCCGCCGGTCGCGCAACACCAGGTCCTCCACCACATCGGTTGACGAGCCGGAGTCGATCAGAACTCGTCCGGTGGTCACCTTGTCCTTCTTTTGGACATCGTTCTTGTCCAGTTCCAGCACGTCGCCGTCTTCAATCACGATGGCGTGTTCCACGGCTCCGGTCTCCATGGCGATCTGCGCATGCTTGTGCAGGTTGCCGTAGTTGCCGTGGACTGGGATGAAGAACTTGGGCCTCACCAGGTTGATGAGCAGGCGCATCTCTTCCTGGCTTCCGTGGCCGCTCACGTGAATCAGCCCGTTCGATCCGTTGTCGTAGATAACCTGCGCGTCGCGGCGATAAAGGTGATCAATGACGCGGAAAATGCTTTTCTCGTTGCCGGGAATAATCCTCGAGCTGAGCACCACGGTATCGCCGGGCTCCACGCTGGCGTGTTTGTGATTGTCCACGGCTGCGCGGCTCAGCGCGCTCATCGGCTCGCCCTGCGTGCCGCTGATCAGCAGCATCAGTTGCTCAGGCGCGAAGTCGCGCATCTGGTTGGGATTGATAATCAGACCCTGGGGAATGTCGATGTACCCCAGGTCCTGCGCAATCTCCGTGCTCTCCTGCATCGAGCGGCCGATGACGGCTACCTTGCGCCCATGCGCGCGCGCCAGCTCCAACGCTATGCGAATACGATAGACAGACGACGAGAAACAACTGAAGAAGAGCTTCTTTTTGGTGCGCGAAAAAATCTCGTCCAGCCGCGGAATGACCGCCGACTCGCTGGGCGTGTAGCCGGACCTGTCAATATTCGTTGAGTCCTGCAGCAGAGCCAGGACACCGCGCTTGCCGTACTCCGCGAAAGTGTGCAGGTCAAAGAGCTTTCCGTCCAGCGGAGAGAGGTCGATCTTGAAGTCGCCCGTGTGAATGACCACGCCGACCGGAGTCTCGATGGCCAGCGATACCGCATCCACCACGGAGTGAGTCACGTGAATCGGCTCGATGGTAAAAGGCCCAATGGTGAACTTTTCCCTGGGCACAATCTCCACCAGCTCGGTCTCATCCAGTAGTTGGTGCTCTTCGAGATTGCCCTCAACATAGGCCAGCGTAAACTCGGTGGCGTAGACGGGAACCTTGATCTCAGAGAGAATCCAAGGCAAGCCGCCAATGTGGTCCATGTGGCCGTGGGTAAGGATGATGGCGCGGACATGCGCCTTGTTTTCAACCAGGTAGGTGATATCGGGAACTACGATATCCACGCCCAGCAACTCCGACTCCGGGAACATCAACCCGGCATCGATCACGATAATGTCGTCTTCCCAGCGAATCGCGAGGCAGTTCATGCCGAACTCGCCAAGTCCGCCCAGGGGAATGATTTTCAGTTTTTTTGTTTGCATCTGTCAGATTCGATGCTACCACTCGCGGGTCTGGGGAGTTGTCCCATCCTGCTCAGTCGGCTCGATTGCCTCTTTTACTCCACATCTCCATCCAGCTTGTCTAACCCGGCCAGAATCGAGCCGACACCCGTGGCTTTGAGATGCGGCACAAACTCCTGATCAGAGTGTTGAATGTGATTGACAAGCCAGTCCTTGAGCTGATTCAGCACTTCCTGATCATCAGCGAATGTTGCTCCGCTCCTGAAGCGCTCTCGCATCACTAGGACCTGTTGAATCTTGTGGCCATGCTCCTGCTTGTGTGCCTGTGCGCCGCCGTAGCCGGCTTCATCGAGTAAAAGCTCTTCATGGTCAAAGTGAATGTGGGAGTAGGCGACAATCTCATCGAAAATGCGTTCGAGGCGCTCCCGAGCGCTACCAGTCATAACTCCGTCGTGCAGATCGTTAATCAAGATCGCCAGCTTCTTATGGTCGTTATCCAGCAGCTTTACGTCCACGCTCATTCCACCTGTCCAGACAATGAAAGGCATCTCGATTTGTCCTTTCGGGGTCTTTCTCCTGTCTTGAAAGTCGCGCTTGAGAGAATCTTCTCACCAAGCATCTGTACTCGCAAGCCAGCGTCGAGGTTTCAAAGGGGCGCAGATGGTTGTCAGGCGCAGGACTGAACCCCGCCCGGGGGTCTGGATTCCCCAAGTTTGTGCGGAGGTACTTAGCGTATTCCCTTGGCGTTGAGGTGCGGTCCGTACTGCTGGTCCGAACCCATAATGTGGTTAGTCAGCCAGTCCTTTAGGAATTCCATCGCTTCCATAGAAAGTATCAGCGATTGGCCGGTCTCGAAACGCGCCTGCAAATTGCTCACGCGCCTGGTCAGCAGGTCGTGCTCAGCCTTGTGCGCTGCCCCGCCGGGATAGCCGGTCTGCGCAAAGAGACGCTCTTCACGGGCGAAGTGGTACTTGGTGTACCTCAACAGTCCTTCAATAACACATTCAAGCGCTTCACTTGTCTTGCCGGCCAGAATTCCGTCATTGAGTTCGTTCAGCATGTCGATCAGTTTTTTGTGATCTTCGTCGATCGCTTTGACGCCGACGCTCATATCTTCGGTCCATTCCAAAAATGGCATATGCGGCGCCCCCTTTTGGATTCAGTGCAGGCCCGTGACCGCCTTCAACGGGACTATGCATTTGGCTGGGCCTGCCACTTCCACGCATGCCGGTGCGCTCATCAAACTACTTAAACATATGGCCTGTCAATCACGAACGGCGCACGGCGCAGTAATTCCTTGGGGCGAACCGGGCTTGCGCCAGATTGGGGGCAAAATTTTGCCGGCTGCAGGAGCGATCATCCGGTCCGTCCGCTTTATCGTCTACCGCAGCAGATCTTCGAGCGTGGTGCTCAAGTCGGTCTTATCGTCGCGATATTTCACAACCACCGGCGCGTAAAGACTCAGACCCCACTCCCTGCTGAGCTCATGGCCTTTGCCTTTGGTCACGGCGCGGGAACCGGGAACCACTACCGCATTCTCGGGAACAATCAGCGGCACGTCGCCGTCAGCGCGCAGAACTGCTCCGTTCACCAAATCGAAGATCGGAGTTCCGCGCGTCAGAATGGTTCCCGCAGCCAGAACCGCGCCTTTGCGCACAATGGTTCCCTCGTAAACGCCGCAGTTGCCGCCCACCAGAACGTCGTCCTCAATGACCACCGGACTGGCATTCACCGGTTCGAGCACGCCGCCGATTTGCGCCGCCGCGCTCAAATGGACGCGTCTTCCAATCTGCGCGCAGGAACCAACCAACGCGTGCGAATCCACCATCGCCCCTTCATCCACGTAAGCTCCAGCGTTGATGTACATGGGCGGCATGCAGACCACGCTGCGCGCCACGTAAGCTCCCGCACGCACCGCAGAGCCGCCCGGAACCACGCGCACTCCGTCGCCCGAGCTGAAATGACGCACCGGAAAAGTGTCTTTGTCCACAAACGAGAGACCCGCTGCAGTAAGCTCCTTCAGCGCACCGAGGCGAAAGCCCAGCAGTATTCCCCGCTTGACCCACGCGTTGACCCGCCAGCCGGTCGGAGCATCGGCATCGGGCGACGCGGCGCGTGCCTTCCCGCTCTCCAGAGCGGCCCTGAGAGCCAGAAACGCGGCCATCGCAGCCTCATCCCCGATGGCGCCGGGGCCGTCGGCGAAATGT
>JBAPYY010000794.1:0-3599 GCA_049284975.1 Occallatibacter sp. | reverse complement strand
TCCATCGATCGCGACCATCGGACTCCGGAAGTGTTGACCTTGTTATGGAGGGGTATCGCACAGTATGCTTCCTGCATGGGGCTCCGTTATCTGGTTGGCTGCTCATCGTTGACTTCGAAAGACCCGGCTGAGGGCTGGCAGGTTTATCGCCAGCTTGAGCACTATAGGGTTTCTCCGGAGTTCGAGACTGTGCCGACCGCTGATTACGCTTGTCCCAGCGAGCAAGAGGGCGCACACGCACAGCCGTCGCCCTGCCAGCAAAACCCATCGAACCGGAGCAGCGCCTCTTCACAGGCGAGCGTTCCCAAACTGCTGAAAACCTACCTGGCCATCGGAGCGCGTGTCTGCTGCCCGCCGGCGTGGGACAGGGAATTCGGCACCATCGATTTCCTTACGCTGCTCGATCTGAAGTTGCTTTCGCCCTCGGCGCGCAATCGTTTCCTTACTCCTCTCACAACATGAGCTTTCGCACTATCCGGCGCGCTGTGGCGCTGGTATTCGCCTTGGGCCTCTGCATTGTCCGCTATTGGCTGCTTCGGCTGCGTGGTCCGATCACGATGGAGCGTCGCGCGCTGTGGACCCAGCAGTCTGCCCGCGGGATATTGGCCCGGCTAGGAATTCACTACTGCGTCGATGGAACGCCGCCCACCCATGGACTCGTTGTGGCCAACCACCTCAGTTATCTGGACATTCTCATTCTGTCGGCGGCCATGCCTTGTTTCTTCGTCGCCAAGATGGAGATTGGCGGATGGCCTTTCTTTGGCAAAGCAGCGCGCACTGGTGGAACCATCTTCCTGGACCGCTCGAGTTTGGCAAGTGCCATGACAGTTGCCGACCAGATGACCGAGAGGCTCAAGCTGCCCATTCCCGTGCTGCTGTTCCCCGAGGGCACCAGCACAGATGGCCAGATGTTGCGCTTCCACTCCCGGCTGATCGATCCGGCTACCACAGCGGGAGCGCAGATTACCACAGCAGCGATCCAGTATGTTCTCGATGATGGCACACCGGAACGAGAGCTATGCTGGTTTGGCGATGAGCAGTTTGTGCCTCATCTGATGAAGGTCATGTGCGCTGCCGGCTTCTCCGCCAGAGTGCGCTTTGGCCAGCCGCGCGTCTATTCTGACCGGCGTGTCGCAGCCGACGAAACCTACGATGAGATTGCCGATATGCGCGTGCAAATGTCGCTGCCCTGACGGACATAAAAGCGTGCGAATGTTCAATCCGGCCCACCAGTGCAAAGTATTCACATTCGTAGCAGACTGAGACTTAGCGCCCCAGCTTATATCCTGAGACCAGCCGTGACCTCGACCGGATCCCCCACCACCGAAACTTTCCGCCGGCAGAACCGCCGTCTGACTCCCGCACAGCGGTTGCGCCGGATGCACGACCGGCTTGTGGAGGCGTACGGCCCACAGCATTGGTGGCCGGCCGAAACGCCCTTTGAAGTGATTCTGGGCGCCTACCTCACCCAAAACACTGCATGGAAGTCTGTCGAACGCTCGCTCGACAACCTGCGTGGCGCAGGGGCCCTGACCATTGACGGTCTGCGCTCGCTCGCCCTGAAAGACCTTGAGCGCCTGATCCAACCGTCCGGCTTCCGTACCCGCAAAGCGCTCGCGCTGAAAGCGTTTGTGGCCTTTCTCAACGAGGAATTTGGCGGTTCGCTCAAAGCTCTGGCCGCCACGCCCACTGACACGTTGCGCTCCCGCTTGTTGGCTCTGCCAGGCGTTGGTCCCGAGACGGCCGATGCTATTTTGCTTTATGCCCTGAACCGTCCGGTTCCGGTTGCCGATGAGTATCTGTGCCGGATTACTGAGCGGCATCATCTTTTGCCGCCCGCGCCGGGCAGGAATCGCAGGGGCTACAAATCGCTGGCCGCCCTCACACGTGAGGCTTTTGCCTCTGACGCGCCTGAGAGCCATGCGCGCCTCTTCAACGAGTTTCATGCCCTCGCGGTCGCCGTGGGCAAGGTGCACTGCGGCAGGACTGCTCATTGCGAGGGATGCCCGCTGAGAACCGACCCGCATACAAAGGGCGGTTCTTCGCGGTAGGATTAATTACTATCAAAATTTGGAGAACGCGATTCAATGGCACAATCCGGTTCATCCATGCAGCTTACGCGCGCTGCTGATTATGCGGTTCGTGTGATGATTCACATGGCCACACTGCCCACACATGAGCGTGCATTGCTTCCCGCTCTGGCCCGCGCCACGGGGGCTCCGCAGAGCTTTCTTTCCAAGGTCTTGCAAGCTTTGTGCCGTGCCGGATTCATCGCTTCCCGGCGAGGCCAGTCGGGTGGATTTGAGATTCTTCCTCCAGGCCGGAAAGCATCAATTCGCACAGTGGTGGAGGCCATTGAAGGCCCTATCGCGTTGAATCTATGTCTGGTCTCCGGAGCCTCGTGCGGCCGAAAATCGACTTGCCCCGCTCACCCCATCTGGTCACGAGCGCAGGAAGCAATGCTGGCTGTGTTGAACACGTCGACGGTCGCCGATCTTGCGATTCAGACGGGTTCGCACCACGGGGTTCATGTGGCCAGCAAGTAACTGTCTGAAAACATTTGCCCCTGGTTCAGACCAGCAACTGCCTGGCTACCTTGATGTATAGCTCAACAGCTTCCAGCAGTTCCTTCTTCGCCAGCTTTTCAAAAGGCGTGTGGGCTACGTGAATTGAGCCCGGACCGAGCAAGAGCGGCTCGCCCCAATTCGAAAGCTTGGGAATGTCTGTGGTGTACTTGGCGATCATGGTAGGCACACCTTCCACGGCGCGCAGACGAACGAAGGGAATTTCCAATGTGAAGTCCACTTCGGCCAGTCCCTCAGCGGCTTCTAGCAGGGCAGTGCGCACAGGCGCGGAGTCACCCACCAGGCGAACAAGCACCTGGGCCTCGGCTTTGTCAGCGATGACGTTGGGAGCGTAGCCGCCCTGAATCTGGCCAATGTTGAGTGAACTGGAGCCCACGTCTTCAGCGAAGGGCAATTGAAGGGCTAGCAGCTTTCCCAGTACTGTGACCAGTTTGTGGACTGCACTGTCGCCGAGCTCGGGATAAGCCGAGTGGGCCATCTTGCCGGAGGACTTGATGACCGCCCGCAGCGTGCCCTTGGAGGCCAAAGCGAGGCAGTTGTCAGTGGGTTCGCCGTTGACCAGGAATCGGCTTGCTTTGGGCGACAAATTGGCTGTCATCGCGCCGGCCGAATCGCGCTCTTCGCCGCTCACAAACAACAACCCAACCCGAAATCCCTCCTCGCGCAGAGCTTCGGCAGCGGCTACCTGAGCGGCAACAATGCCTTTGGCGTCGCAGACGCCGCGACCGTAAAGGAATTCAGCGTCTTCGGTAAACGGGATGTAAGGCGGCACGGTGTCGATGTGGGTGGAAAACACTATATCGGGAGTCTGGCTGGCTACGCCCGCATAGATGTTCCAGCGCGAGCCTGCGGCCGAGCTCTCAGATGGCTGCGGAACTTGCGACTTTTCTACCTCCCATCCGCGCCGGGAGAGGAAATCTGCAAGGAAATCACCCACTGGACCTTCATGGTAGGTAGTGGACTCAATTTCGCACAGTTGGCGAGTCAAACGGATGGGGTCAATTGATTCTGCGG
>JBAPYY010000793.1:0-8406 GCA_049284975.1 Occallatibacter sp. | reverse complement strand
CCAGAAGCCAAAGCCGAGTCGAAACCTGAAGCCAAGGCTGATGCTAAGCCTGAGGTTAAGGCCGATGAGCCGAAGCCTGAAGCCAAGGCCGAGCCAAAGGCCGACGCCAAGGCTGATGCTAAGCCGGAAGCCAAAGCTGACGGGCCGAGGCCAGAAATCAAAGCTGATGAGACAAAGCCAGATGCCAAAGCTGAGGAGCCGAAACCCGAAGCCAAGGCATCGTCCGATTTGACGCCACAGATCGCTGCGCGGGCCTACGAACTCTACGCGGAGCGCGCCGGCAACGACGCTACAGCAGTTCAGGACTGGAAGAAGGCGGAGCAGGAGATTCGGAATGATGAAGCCAAAGTCGCGCCAAAGCCTGAGGCCAAAGCCGGCGCCACCACGCCTCAAGCAAAGGCTGATCCGAAGCCCGATGCCGCGGCTGAGCCTAAGCCCGAAGCCAAAGACATGCCACAGCCTGATGTGTCTCCTCAACTCGTCAAGCGAGTCCATGAAGCCTATGAAGAGCTAGGCCGCAAGGACGTGCAATCTGTTCAGGATTGGGAAAAAGCACATGCTGTACATGAGGAACATGATGCCCACAAATAAGCAGAGGCGGCCATGACGGACAAATCGAGCGTGAAAATCAGTTCAAAGGATTTCGGCGCGCCGCCGGACAACAAAGTCGACCTCAGCAAATGGCCCACGCTCGTCGAGCCCTTCACCAAGTCGAAGAAGCAGTATAAAGAGCTTCTGCAGCAACACATGGAAAAGCTTGCCTCGCTGCAGCACCTTCACTACGCGTCGCACAAGTATGCATTGCTGCTAATCTTTCAGGGCATGGACGGCGCCGGTAAGGACGGCGCGATCCGGCACGTGATGTCCGGGGTCAATCCAGAAGGCTGCGAAGTATTCAGTTTCAAGCAGCCGAGCGCCGAAGAGCTCGATCACGATTTTCTTTGGCGCACCACGTGCTGCCTTCCCGAGCGCGGCCGGATCGGCATTTTTAACCGCTCCTATTACGAGGAGGTGCTGGTGGTTCGAGTGCATCCGGAGATTCTTCGCACGCAGGGACTTCCAGAAGAATTGCGGGACGAGAAGGACATTTGGGAATACCGGTATGACTCCATCGTGAATCTGGAGAAACACCTTCATCGCAACGGCACGCAAACCGTGAAGATTTTTCTGCACCTCTCGCATGAGGAACAACGAAAGCGGTTCCTTGCGCGCATCGATGAGCCGGACAAGAACTGGAAGTTCAGCACCTCCGACATTCACGAGCGGAAATACTGGAAAAACTATATCAAGGCATACGAGAGATGCATTCATGCGACCAGCACTCGCCATGCGCCGTGGTACATCGTGCCCGCCGACGACAAGGAAAACGCGCGGCTCATCGTCTCTCAGATCGTTCTGGATGTGCTGGGAGGACTCAAGATGGCTTATCCCAAGACCACCGCGAAGCGTCGCCTCGAGTTGCAAGCGATAAAGAAGCTGTTGACGGAATAAGATCCGGAACGCATCGCATGCAGGCTAGAGCAAACCAATATCTCACATCCTCCACCGCGCTGTTACGAGTTGCGCAGGAACGGAAAGGAACACTCAATATGGCTACCAAGGAACTTCCCGCAAACGTTGATCACATCCCGGAATCATTCAGCAAGAATTTCGATCAGTACGGCAATTCGTCCGGGTTCATCTTCGATGTGAGTTTGTCGACCGCGATTGCGGCCGATGGCAAAAGCGAAGAAAGAGCCCCAAAGCCCAAGGGACCACTCTCGCCTGAGATGCTGGACAAGATGAATCGCTACTGGCGCGCAGCGAATTATTTGTGCATTGGCCAGATCTACCTGTTTGAGAACCCTCTCTTATGTGAGCCGCTCAAGGCTGAACAGATCAAGCCACGTCTCCTTGGCCACTGGGGAACATCGCCAGGACAGAACTTCATTTACATTCATTTGAACTGGCTGATCAAAGAGCACGATGCCGACATCATTTACATTTCGGGTCCCGGACACGGGGGGCCTTCGCTCAATGCCTGCTCTTATCTCGAAGGCACATACACCGAGGTTCATCCGGAGATCACACACGATGAAAACGGCCTGCGGCTCATGTTCCGCAAGTTCTCGACTCCGGGCGGCGTGCCCAGTCACTGCGGGCCGCATGTTCCGAATTCCATGCACGAAGGCGGTGAGCTCGGCTACTCGCTGGTCCATGCATTCGGCGCGGCCTTCGACAATCCAGACTTGATTGTCGCGTGCGTCATCGGGGATGGCGAGTCCGAGACTTGTCCCCTCGAAGGAAGCTGGAAGTCGGTCAACTTCGTGAACCCGGTGCGCGACGGTGCGGTTCTGCCGATTCTTCATCTCAATGGATACAAGATCTCCGGGCCAACCGCCCAGGGACGCACGAGCGACGCCGACTTGAAAGCGCTTTATGTTGGGCGAGGTTACAAGCCGTACTTTGTCGAGGGCGACGATCCGGAGGTAGTGCATCAACTGTTAGCGCAAACGCTTGAGGATTGTTACGCCGGGATTCGGGGGATTCAACAGGAGGCTCGAAAGAACGGATTCTAAAAGCAGCCCGTCTGGCCCATGATCATCTTTCGCACGCCCAAGGGATGGACTTGCCCGAAGGAAGTGGATGGCATCCCGGTCGAGGGCACGTTCCGTGCACACCAGGTTCCACTCGCAACGGTCAAAGACAATCCCGAACATCTCAAGATCCTTGAAGCCTGGATGAAGAGCTACAAGCCAGAGGAACTCTTCGATGCAAACGGAAGGTTCATCGAAGAGCTAGCAGCTCTTTCGCCCGTGGGCAACCGGCGCATGGGAGGCAATCCCCATGTAAATGGCGGCCGCGAGCTGATCACTCTCGCCCTGCCCGATTTCACCGATTACGCGCTGGAGATTCCGGGGCCTGGTCAAGTTCTTGCCGAGGCTCCGCGCAAGCTTGGAGATTTCTTCCGCGACATCTTCAAAATGAATCCAACCAACTTTCGCATGTTTTGCCCCGATGAATCGAATTCCAATCGTCTGAACTCCATCTTCGAGGCGACAAAGCGCTGCTCGATGGCCGAAATTGTTTCGATCGACGATGAACTCGGTCCGGACGGCCGCGTCATGGAAGTGCTCAGCGAGCATCTCTGCCAGGGATGGCTCGAGGGATATCTGCTTACTGGCCGCCATGGCATGTGGTCCTCTTACGAGGCATTTGCGCAGGTGGTCGATTCGATGACCACTCAACATGCCAAATGGCTTGAGCAATGCCGAGCATTCCTTTGGCGTAGGCCGCTCGCCTCCCTGAATGTTCTGCTGACGAGTCATGCCTGGCGCAACGATCACAACGGCTTCAGCCACCAGGCAACCGGATATGTAGACAATGCCCTGGCGCGCAGGAGTGAAGTGATCCGCGTGTACTATCCACCTGACTCCAACTGTCTGCTCAGTGTCTTCGACCATTGCCTGCGCAGTCGAAATTACGTGAACGTCGTTACGTGCGGCAAGCAACCACAGCTCCAGTGGCTGAACATGGACGAGGCTCTGGAGCACTGTTCGCGCGGCGCGTCCACGTGGAAGTTTGCCACCAACGATGAAGGCGGGGAGCCGGACGTTGTGCTTGCATGTGCCGGCGATGTGCCTACCATTGAGATTTGCGCGGCGTCCTGGCTATTGCAGAAGCATGTGCCCGGCATCAAGGTCCGCGTAGTCAATGTAGTGGACCTGATGACTCTGATGTTTCCTGACAAGCATGCACACGGGATGGACGAGATGTCATTCAACGCGCTCTTCACGGAAAGAGCTCCCGTAGTCTTTGCTTTCCACAACAATCGCTGGCTCATTCACACCCTGGTTCATGGGCGCTCCAACGAAGGCCGATTCCATGTGCACGGGTATATGGATTACGGGACGACCACCACTCCGTTCGACATGGTCGTACTGAACGAAATGAGCCGGTTCCACCTTGCGCTGGATGCATTGAAGCACATCCCCCGTCTTCGTTTGCAGGCTGAGAAAGCCATCAACTTCTTCAACCAGGAGCTCCAACGCCACCACGACTATATCCGTGAGCATCTGGAGGATATGCCCGAGATCAGAAACTGGCAGTGGACGAAGGACTTCAGCGATACCACCGGCCCGGCTCCACTGGCCAAGGGACATCCACAAAAGGCAATATTCACCGATAGTTAAGCAACATCCAGTTGAAACTGAGATGGAGGCCGTCCACCGCAAGACCATACGAGAGCGGCCTCTGTTTCCCAAACTCCAACACGTAGGAGGAGACCTTGAATGATCCGGAGGCACTATCCGATCAGCCAAGAGTTGATGGAATGGATGCACTGTCCGAGTTGGCGCTCAACCTGCACTGGTCCTGGAACCATGCCGCGGACGAGCTGTGGCAAGATCTCGACAAGGAACTCTGGGCGGCCACACAGAATCCATGGGTGATCCTGCAAACGGTCTCCGAGGAAAAAATCAAGGCTGCATTGGCCGCGCCGGAATTTCGCCGGAATCTCGACAGTCTGCTTCGTCAGAATCGGGACTCCTATCAGGCCGACGCATGGTTCCAGCATAGGCATCCAGACACGGCGCTTACTAGAGTCGCCTACTTCAGCATGGAATTCATGCTAAGCGAAGCGTTGCCTATCTACTCAGGTGGACTTGGAAACGTAGCTGGTGACCAGATGAAGGCGGCTAGCGACCTGGGTGTTCCGGTTGTCGGAGTGGGCTTGCTCTACGGCCAGGGATATTTCCGTCAGGACTTCGATTCGGAAGGCCGGCAGCAGGCACTCTATCCAGTCAACGATCCCGGACAGTTGCCGATCCGGCCGCTGCGGCAGCCGAATGGCGAGTGGTTACGGTTGCAGATTCAACTTCCAGGCTCCAAGATCTGGCTCCGCTGTTGGGAAGTGTCAGTGGGGCGAGTAAAGCTGTATCTTCTCGACACAAATGACTTTGCGAATACCGCGGCTCATCGGGGGATTACCAGCGAGCTGTACGGTGGGGACGCAGAGATGCGCCTGAAGCAGGAGATCGTTCTCGGCATCGGCGGATGGCGCTTGTTGCGAGCGTTGGGTCTCACGCCTGAAGTCTGTCACCTCAACGAAGGTCATGCGGCGTTTGCCACGCTTGAACGAGCCCGTTGCTACATGGAGGATCACAAGAAGCCGTTCGACCTTGCCATGAATATCACCCGAGCCGGTAACGTTTTCACTACGCATACCGCCGTAAGCGCCGGCTTTGATCGCTTCGATCCCGCGCTCATTCGCACTTACCTGAACCATTATGCAGTGGATGAGCTGGCTATCTCGATGGATGATCTGCTCGCCATGGGAAGACAGAATCCGGAAGACACTTCAGAGCATTTCAACATGGCCTACCTTGCAGTGCGAGGCAGCGGACAGGTAAATGGCGTGAGCAAGCTACACGGGGCTGTGAGCCGGCAGATATTCCAGCCACTCTACCCTCGCTGGCCCCAGGAAGAAGTCCCAATCGGCTCAGTGACCAATGGGATTCACGTTCCCACATGGGACTCAGCAGCGGCGGATGCGCTCTGGACCACAGCTTGCGGTAAGAAGCGTTGGCGTGGGGATCGCTCGGTCGAAGATGACATCCGCCAAATCCCCAATCAGCAGCTTTGGCAATTGCGCACAGCAGGGCGAAAAGGCCTGATCGAGCAAATGCGCAAGCGCTACGCGTGTCAACTCGCCGCGGAAGGTGGGAACCCGTCAGGTGCCAGCGGCATCTTTGATGTGAATGTGCTGACGCTGGGATTTGCGCGCCGCTTTGCGACCTATAAGCGTCCCAATCTTCTCCTGCGCGATCCAGAGCGAATGATCCGTCTTCTTTCCAATCCGCAGCGTCCTGTTCAGTTGGTTCTCGCCGGCAAAGCTCATCCTCAGGATCTTCCTGGGCAAGAACTCGTCAAGCAGTGGAAGGACTTCATCAAGCATCCGGAGGTTCAGGGACGCGTGGTATTCCTCAACGACTACGACATGCAGCTGGCCCAGGAATTGGTCCAGGGGATCGATCTTTGGATCAACACGCCCCGGCGGCCGTGGGAAGCCTGCGGAACAAGTGGCATGAAGGTGCTCGTCAATGGCGGCCTTAATCTCTCCGAGTTGGACGGATGGTGGGCGGAGGCTTATTCGCCCGAGGTCGGTTGGGCCATTGGGGACGGTCAGGAACATGGCGACGATCCCTCGTGGGATGCCAAAGAGGCAGAGACTCTGTACACCGTGCTGGAAGCTGAAGTGATTCCCGAGTTCTACGAGCGTGATGAGTCGGGTATGCCATCAAAGTGGCTGGGACGCATCCGAGAGAGCATGGCGCGGCTCACGCCGGAGTTTTCTGCGACCCGCACCATCCGCGAATACACCGAGAGTCATTATCTGCTTGCAGCGTCGGGCTATCGCGACCGAGCCGCAGACGATGGTGCCTTCGGCTTGAGTCTGCTCCGCTGGAAGCAGGACCTCGATCGGCATTGGAGCACGGTGCGCTTCGGTGCCGTGGGAATCGAGACACACGACAGCCAGCATTTCTTTAGGATCGAGATTTATCCGGGCGTCCTTACGCGCGATCAACTACAAGTCGAGCTCTATGCAGACTCAATGCACGGAGGTATGCCTGCAATTGAAGCAATGACCGCACCCGAACCTTGTCCAAATTCGCCAGCAGTGCTGACCTATACGGCCCACGTATCTGCAACGCGTCCCGCCAGTGACTTCACCGCGCGTATCGTCCCCCACCATCCCAATGCTCTTGTGCCGCTCGAAGCGGTCCAGATCATTTGGCAACATTGATAACTTATTCTCGAAACCATGGGGCCGCACCGACACTCCTGGATAGAGCAGGCCGCTGCGCCAAAAGGCCGCCTATCGGATCATCCATTGCGAAGCGCACTACTAACTGCGGAGCCTCCGCACAGCTCATTCAGCATTCAGTCCGAGCTTGGTTAGCGCGGTACGCGTTGATTTGCAATCCCTATGAACGATGCCTTGCATTCCAAGACCTTCGGCGACCTGAACAAACATGGGGGTATTGTCGATGAAAACAACCTGCGCAGGCCGCACCTGAGCCAAATCCAGAGCAAGCTTGAAAATCTCTACGTCAGGTTTGCGCATCTGAACGAAGCTAGAGGATACGAAGCAGTCCGACAATTTATCCAGGCCGAACTTCCTGCTCCGAAATGCATTCACCTCGCGGGATTCATTGCTCACAATCACAATCTTCAACCCCAGATTCTGCTTGAGTTCAATGACTAAATCGATCATCTCTGGAAAGGGCTTTGACTGCGCAAACATGAACTGCCGAAACTGATTGCGCGTGAACCCCCGTTTTTTATAGAAGACAATCAGGTTCAAATATTCTTCGAGGGTCAGTCTTCCCACCTCGAAGACCTCGAAGGCAAGCTGATGACGAGCTTGCATGTCAGCCCACTCCAGTTTGAAGTGCTTCGCAGCCCGCTTGCGAGCCAGATGATCCCACCCATCGGTGAGTAGAACATCACCAACATCCAGAAATGCGCAGGTTATCGCAGTTGCTTTCTTCATCAGTATTCCTTCCGCCAACTATTCCAAGGGGTAACCTTCCATTTGTTCATTCCACAATCATCAGCGATTTAAACCTTTGCATCTGGCGCATCGGCGGCTGCCTCTGCCGGTATCTGTTCCGGCAAGTCGAGGCGGGCCACACCAATGCGATTGTCGGCCATCCCGTAATAGACGTCGAAGCGATCCGGTGTACCAAGGTCGTCGCGCCGGTCGATGCCGGTGGGGAACACGACATTGGCGACGATCCCGTCACGTTCCTGCGGGAGCTCCGGCTTCAACACCGGCTCAGGCGAACGATAGCGAATCAGCCGCGGATGCTGCTTTGAAAGCACCATCACTCCGGCCGAATAGCACAGAGGATGGCCATTGACTCCCTTACCGCTCACTCTGCTGACGCCGTGATAAACAATCAGCCAGCCGTGCCTGGTCATGATAGGCGGCGTTCCAGCGCCGATCTTGAGGCGCTCCCAGGGCGATACCGGAGTCGCCAACCGGTGATGAGATGTAAACCGGCCCAATCGCTCAGGTTCGGGGCCCTTCAACGCGGGAGGGCAATAGGAAATCCAAATACTCTCATGATCGAGATCCACTTCACGGGACTCATGATGGCAAGCAGTCTCTTCTGGACGAGTGCCTGGAAAGAGCGGACGGTGGAGCATACCCAGCTCAAGTTGCCCGGCGGAATTCGGGATCGCAACTGGGAAGAGACTCGCATCCTTGTCATCCACATTGCACAAGTCGATACCGTGCCAATGAGCGTAGGTGGCAAGCCCGAGACGCTTCCAGTGGAAGAGATCCTCGGATTCTGCGATCGCGATTCTTGGTCCCATCGGCGAGAATGCCGTGTACGTCATGATGTAGCGCTTCAACGG
>JBAPYY010000792.1:0-1920 GCA_049284975.1 Occallatibacter sp. | reverse complement strand
GGATTGTTCAGGTTGCCTATAGCCGGGCACGCGACAGGAAAATGCACCTGTCGCGCAGGGGATTTTATCTCCGCACGGATATTGAATCGGACGGGTTAGACGGTACACTGGTGGGTAACGCAGATGTGGAACGGGAGATTGGGGCGAAGCTTGACTTCGATCTTCTGCAATGTGCATTCGAGGAATTGACGGAGAGCCAGCGCGAAACGTTGAAACTGTTTTATTTTGAAGACCTTGAGCTGAGAGAAATCAGCGAACGTCTTCATGAACCCCTCGGGAATGTGCGTCACCATTTTTATCGGGGTCTCGAACGGCTGCGCCACAGCGCAGTGGTTGAAAGGCTACGGAATAATCGACATGGAACGAACTGAAGGGCCCGTCGATCACGAGAGAATTAAGAAGTTTTGCGCTCTGGCACAGGCAGACTCACTCAGCGCCGGTGAAAAACTGGAGCTGGAGCAGCATCTGAGGCTCTGCGTCGCGTGCCGGGAAATCTACGATCAATATTCCGCGATCGGCAGAGTGGGCGTAGCCTTCTTGCCTGACGCCTACGCGCTGACGGAAGAAGCCCAGAAATGGGATAACCGCAAATCGTGGGCAGATATCTCTACGGCGATTCGCAACCAGCGAACGCAGCAAGTGTTGCCCTTCAAGCCAGGCAGGGTGCGCAGCGGGTGGAACCTGACGCCGTTGAGTTCCGGAAGATTGCAGGCGATAGCTTCTCTGGCGGCATGCGCGATCATTGCGCTGACGCTAGGCGCGTATCACATGGGGGAACAGAAGAATCTTGTATCTCCCGGGTTGTCAGCGAGTCTTGCCCAAAGAGAGCAAAGTCCTGTTACGGAAGAGCGAGCGACTACGCCTTTGCCGGCAGCGCAAAGTGAGCAGATTGCAAATCTCGATAAGCAAATCTCGGGTGAGCGCCAGGAGATTGTGCAGCTGCGCGCGGCGCTGGTTATTGCAAATGAGAAGGTTGACGAACTGGGAAGCGTAAATGGCAAGCAGGATGCAGATCTTCGGCAATTGACGGGGGATCGCGACCAGCTTGCCAAGCGGCTGGCAGCGAGCGAAAGCGCGTACCAAAGCATGCAGGCGGACTATGCCAGCCTTCGCGCGGACCATGACCGCTATTCGCTGCATACAGCATCGCTTGAATCGGAGTTGACGGAACTGCGCGCAACTAATCAAGATCAGGATCGCCGCCTCAAGGACGATGAACAATACCTGACTTCAGACCGCGATATTCGCGAGCTGATGGGAGCGCGCAAGCTATACATCGCTGACGTCTTCGATGTGGACAGCGACAGCCACACCCGCAAGCCTTTCGGTCGCGTGTTCTATACGCAAAGCAAGTCACTGGTGTTTTACGCCTTTGATCTCGATCATCAGCCGGGCGTCAAAAACGCTAGCGTATTCCAGGTTTGGGGGCAGAAGGATTTCCAGTCAAATGGGCAATCCCATCCCATGAACCTTGGCATTCTTTACATGGATAGCGAATCGAATCGCAGGTGGGTGCTGCGGTCTGACGATCCAAAACAATTGTCGGAGATTGATGCGGTGTTCGTGACCGTGGAGCCGCATGGCGGCAGCATGAAGCCAACGGGAAAGCCGCTTCTTTACGCATTGCTGAGAAAAGAAGCGAATCATCCGTAGGGGCGGTTATTTCCAGCCGCGATTGGCAACGATGCCTGCGCCTTCCCGGATGGTGTATAGCTGGTCCGCTTTGAGCGCGGTCAAAGTCTGACGCTTGCCGTTTGGCCAGCGAACGGAGACATCGGCTACGAGCGCGGTGCCCAACCCGAAATGAAGCCGGAAATCGTTACATGAGAGAAAGCTGGACTGGCTTTGCACTTCTTTCATCTGCTTCGCTGCGCCGGCTAGAATTTCAATGCGCGCGCCGATTGCCGAGCGATTGGAGAC
>JBAPYY010000791.1:0-2277 GCA_049284975.1 Occallatibacter sp. | reverse complement strand
GGCCTTCACCGTACGACTCTTTCATTCGCTACATCTTGCCGGTTCGGTGCGGTCGGCTCGTGTCCCTCAAGGTCAGTTGCTACTGCCCTCAAAGAGCACGGTGCTTACGCACCGGGTTGACGCTACGGCACATAACCCCTCTTGCGGAGAGAGTGTCAAAGACGACAAGAATCATTTGATGCCCAAAGCAACTCAAATTGGTCAACGGCGACGCTCATCTCGTCGATGTTCTCGACTTAGCGACTCACGCTCCTCATTCGCATCGCAGCGCAACAGTTGGATCTACCATCGTCGCGGAACTTGCCGGAATGATCGTTGCGAGAAGCGCGACCAGAATCAGCAAACCTGCCACTCCCGCGAAGGTCACAGGATCATGCGGCGCCACGTTGAATAACAGGCTCTCCAGCACGCGCGAAAACGCCAACGCCAACACCAGTCCGAGACACACTCCTGGCACAATCAGCCGCAATGCGTTCCCCAGCACAAGCCTCAAGATGTCGGCTCGCGACGCTCCCACCGCCATCCGTATGCCAATCTCCTGGGTGCGCTGCACAACGAAAAATGAGATCACCCCATACAGTCCAATCACGGCGAGAACCAGCCCTGTGAATGCAAAGAATCCCACAAGGAGCATCTCAAAGCGGGGCCGATCCGCCATTTTCTCCACTCTTTCAGAAAGAGTATTGATCTCTACCGGGACCGTCGGATCGAGCAGTGCGACTTGCGAGCGGATCCACGCTTCGGTTGCGCCCGGCGGCAGCGTTGTCTTCAGAACCAAAACCGAACTCCGATCCCAATCCTCCGCTCGCTGGCGCCGCAGCCGATAGTATTCCGGCTCGTCGCCCTCAGCGAGCCCGCCGTTTTTCACGTCCGCGACAACACCCACCACGGTACAAAGAGGATCATTCTCCGGCGGGGCACCATTGTGGAGGTGCAGATGCTGTCCGAGCGGATTCTCTCCTGGAAACAGGCGACCCGCAAGCGACTTGCTCAGAACCACGAAGTGATCATTCGATGTGAGTTCTTCATCAGTAAAACCCTGCCCCTGCACGATCGGAATCTGCAATGTTCGAAAATATTCCGGCGTCACCCATCTCCATGCGACTGTGCCTCCTGTGCCGGATGCCAGCGCGGGTCTGCCTTCCACGTGCAGTGCTGCATAGATGGAATCGCGGTGATTACCTCCAGGCGGAAGAGAGTCGCTGATCGCGAATGCCGCAATGCCCGGCCCATAGCGCAGATTTCGCTCCAACTGTTGAAAGAATGCCATCTGGCTTTCCGGTGTGCGATATGAAGTTTGGCCAAGTGAGATCCCGGCGGTGATAATGTTCTCCGCGTTCATTCCCAGGCTCTGCTTCTCTATGTTCCAGAAACTGTGCGCCAGCAGCGCTCCGCCCGCCAGCAGGACCATGCTCGCGGCAATCTGTGCAATGACGAGCCCCCGTCGCAACACGGCATGACGCATGGTCGTCCGCGTGCGGCCCGTCAGCGCTTCCGCGCCGGCCTTGCGCATCCCCGTCAGCAGCCCAAAGAAAACGGCGCAGACGAGCGATGTCGCAAGAGCGAAGGCGAGAATGCGCGGATCAATTCGCGCTTTGCTCAGGAACGGCATCCCGTCCGGAGCCATGGCGATGAACAGCCGCAGCAGCAGCACAGCGAACAAACACCCGGCAACTCCGCCTGCGACAGACAAGGCAAATGACTCTGTCAACGCTTGCCTCGCCAGCCGCATTCGGCTCGCTCCCAATGCTGACCGCACGGCCAGTTCTTTCTCCCGGCTTGCTCCACGCGCCAGCAACAAGCTGGTCACGTTGGCGCAGGCAATGAGAAGTACCGCCATGACCAGACCAAGCAGAACCCACGCCGCCAGACGCACGTCATGCACCTGACGATCGCGCAGGGATCGCACTTGCAGATGCACTTCTTTGCGGAATGGGGCCGGAGCCAATCGCAGAGAGTACTCGAACAGCGGTTCGAGTTCGGCCTTTGCCTGCTCGATACTTACTCCCGGCTTGAGCCGCGCGTAGGCCCACATGGGATGGCCCGGATCGGCCCGGCGTTCCGCGGCTACGTCCAACGCCTCCGGCAACAACACATCCGCAGCCTGCAGCTGCGGCATCTCAAAATCTTTCGGCAGTACGCCGACGATTTCCGTTGCTTGTCCGTCAATACGGATCAACTTACCGACAACTCCTGCATCCAGGCGAAAGCGGCTGAGCCACAGGTCATAAGAAATCAACGCTACGGGCGGTCCGTTAGGCCTGTCTTCGTTGGCAA
>JBAPYY010000790.1:0-2544 GCA_049284975.1 Occallatibacter sp. | reverse complement strand
CTTCTCTGGCTCTTCCGATGCGCCATAAATCTTCTGGAGGGTTGCAAAATCTATATCCGCTCCGAATGAATTCTCAACGGCCTCCAAATATGCCCGATGGGCGTCCGTCGTCAGTTGCACACGGCCACAGATACGGCTGGCAATGTCCTGCATGAACTCATTCGCCCACCATCCATCACGACCACCGACAAGATACCCAACGCAAAGCTTCGTATCAGCATCTATCGCGGTCCACGTCCAAACGTCGCCCCATCCCTGAGCCTTTTGATCTGGCGAAGCGTTCCGCTGCTTCGCGCCGACAAAGCACCAAATCTCATCGCACTGGACCCTCTTGCAGCGAATGTCTCGTACAGTCCCGTCGTGGTAGGCGTGAGCAGCGTCTGCCACGTCTAAGAGCAGCTTTGTTACTGTGTTGATCGAAACATCCGCGATTCGACTGGTTGCTCTGAGGCTCGAACCTTCTACAAGCAACTGAATGATCTGTGCCCGCTTTTCAATTGGAAGCCGGTTCATGAGTATAAGTCTAGGGGAAATTAGGAATAGTGTCAAGCATAAAGTTCAGTTACACCTTAAACTAAAAGAATCTCTTCTTCTTTCCCCTTGACGTTGGAAGTAAGTTGCCCCCATACTGAAAATGTGAGAATCGATCTGGACAAAGCGGAACGGCTGATTAGGGAGATTCGGAGGACCGAATCCCAATTGAGCCTGCTCTACAAAGAGTGGGAATCCCTATCGGGACAACCACAAGCACCGGCGGCAACTCCAAAACCTTCTGTTCGGAGGCCGGACCCCAATAGCTCTACGAGCAAGATTGCGTACGCTTTCGCCACAGCATCGAATGATGCCGAATTTACACCCACATCTTTCTCCAAGGTTGCAAACGAAAAGAAAGCGAAAGCTATTCTTGAGAAGATGGTTTACCAAAAAAAGATTCGGCGCATTCGGACAGGGGTATACGGAAGGATGCAGGAGGAATTTGCTGGGGTAGCTTAACGGATAGAGCGCCAAAATGCGAGAGCCGGGCACCATGCTGTGGCACACCCGGCTCTTCCCTTGGAGGATGGAGGTTCGATTCCTTCCCCCAGCACCAAACATTATTGCATAAAAAATCGCTGCGAAAATATCTTTTGTGTTACAGGGCTGGATGCCAGCGCGCTGCTGCGCCCTTTTTTGCAATTGCTACCATGCGCTTATGCGTTAGCTTCTTTGCTCTCGCTCTGCCGCCGACAAGACCACCAGCGCGACCAATCGCATTTTCTCTCGTCCGCATCAGAGGACTGGCTGAATCCTCTATCTCACCTGTCGCAATATCGACGATCAACTTTGCTAATTGGTTCGGATCGCGTGGTCGCTTCGGCATGAATCCAGTATGCCGCTCAGTCCCGAATCAGCGCAAGGGCTGTGGATTTCAAACTGAGACACTACCAGAAATTCTGGTGCGGGGACAATTCAATCTTTAGACCATTATCCTGGCCGAATTTAACAAAAAGAGGAAACAAGAGCAGTTCAAGGACTTTGGAAGTAATCTTTGTATCGACCGAGATCGTATAAATACGCTGGTATATGTCGATGAATCCTTTTATGATCCATTCGCCCTCGTTCGTCGCGACCGCTTTTGCGAAGGAATCTGTGTAAGCCTGGAGCCTCTTTAGAAATTCGTCAGGCAGCATCGTCGTCGATCCTCAGGGTATCAATCAAGACTATACGAGCCTTTGCGGTCCTGATGAAAGCGATCACAATTGCAGCGCAGCGCCGTTACTGAAACCTTGGGAGGGCTTGGGCATCATTTTACCTAGTGCGGCAGCCCCGTCATATTTTTGCCGATAGCTTCCCGCTTCCGGCGCACAATAGAGACAAATAGCAACAACTGGCTACAGAATCTTAGTCGCGAGCCTCTTGCCGATAAGCCCTTTCAGAGCAATATCTTGCACGGTCAGAGCGCGATCAACTCCGAGAAAAAAGTCAGCTCGCCTGGCGCACCTGCGCCGCGATCCTTCTTAGCTCCGGCAACAGCTTGCCGAGCCCTGCAGGCTTAGCGTCGCGCGTGCCGAGAGCAAAATACACATCGCGATAAAGCGGGTAAAGCTGCTCGTAGACTGCCGCCGATTTTGCATCGGGCTCTACGGTGCGCAGCGGCAGGCAGACCGCAGCCTTCGCCTCTTCAATGGTCTTGTACGCGCCGGCAGCAACCAGCGCCATGATGCCCGAACCAAGACTGGTGGGAATTCCGGCAGGAACCAGCACAGGCTTGTTCAGCACGTTCGCATAGACGCGATTGAGAATTTCGTTCTTTTGCGGAACGCCGCCCGCGTTGATCACGCGGTCGATGCGCACCCCGTGCTCGGCCATGCGTTCAAGAATGATGCGGGTATGAAACGCCGTGCCTTCAATCGCGGCAAACAGTTCGTCCTGCGCGGTGTGCAGCAGATTCCAGCCCAGCGTTACGCCGCCCAGTTCGGGATTGACCAGCACCGTGCGGTCGCCGTTGTCCCAGCTCAGGCGCAAAAGTCCCGTTTGCCCGGCCTTCCACGCGTCCAGCCCTTC
>JBAPYY010000789.1:0-1789 GCA_049284975.1 Occallatibacter sp. | reverse complement strand
AATGTCTTCCAGAGACTCAGGAGCAACGGGCGGTGGCAGTGAAGGCGTGGAGAATCTCTGCATCAACTCGGCCAGTTCGCTCTGGCTCGCGATGCTCGCAACCGAGAGGACCGTCTTCCGCCCACAGCGTCTTTCGATAGCGCGCTCGGCATTTCGAATCTTGTCATCCGGGATGACTCGAGTTGAGATCAGCCGGACCGCAACACTGTCTCGGCCCACTTCGACTTGCTGGGATACGAGTGCTCCTGGCGGCAGCAGGTCCTTGACGACATCTTGAATCGTGGCTCTTGCCTCGGCTTCACCGGCGACCTGCTTGAATGCCGTTCTCAACGGAAGAGCTATGGCCCCCAACAGCACAACCAGCAGCAAGATTCGCCACCGGAGTTGTCCGCTGTTGATCAGCGCCCGCGAAAACCACCCACGCGATATTGTCTGGGCGAGCGCTTCGCCCTTTCGGGAAAGCTCAATCTCCGCGCGGACCTCCGGCGCGTTCATGCCCGTCAGCAGAAACACAACAAATGCGCTTGCCACGATGGCGACTAGATTTGTCAAGAAAAGCAAACCCGCTCCGCCCATGATGCGGGTGTTTGCGCCGCTCCCCAGCCCGAAGCCGATGGTGCAAAGCGGAGGCATCAATGCGACCGCGATCGCCACCCCTGGCAAAGTGGTGACAGCCTCCCCTCCGCCAAAGCGACAGACCGCAACGGAACCAGCCAACCCGGAGAACAGGGCGACACCGAGGTCGAGCAGGGTAGGGTTGGTTCTGGCCAATATTTCGCCGGTCATAGAATGGAAAGGCAGGAGCCAGACTATAAGTGCAGAAAACGCGACCGCCAGGGATACGCTGGCAGCAAGACTCGCTATGGCCTTGACGGCGAGGTAAAGGTCGCCTGCGGCCAGGGCCAATCCTGCGGCCATGATGGGCCCCATCAAGGGTGAAATGAGCATCGCGCCTATGATGACTGCTGGGCTGTTCAAGACAAGCCCCAAAGCGGCAATGCCAGCCGATAAGACGATCTCCAACCAATAGTTGAGGTTGTAAATCTCCGCCGTATTGAATATCTGCGCGTAAACTTTCGGCTTTTGCTGAGAATCGATCCTCAGCCACTGCTGCAGGCGAGTCTGCTTTGGAGCTGCGTCGTGTAGCATGTTCCTCCTCGGGTCGGACGGTCGGGTAAAAACTCTCTCGCCGGTCTTGCGTTTCTTGAAGAACAGCCTTGAGTTACTGCTCTAGCTGGATATGCGCGCGTTTTCCGCTCGCATGACTGCGCGGCCTATTGCGAGTTAAGGAAAATGAGTCATGAACATCCTGATGGAAATCGACGATTCGAAGTTACTCCAGCAGCTTCGCCAATGAGCGCTGTCCGCGCCTTTTCGCTCCCGGAATCTTACGCTGGGCGGCAGCATCCTCCAGAATGGCGTTGATCTCGCCACCGGCCAAAATCACGATCCCGCTCAGGTAGAACCAGAACATCAGGATAATGAGGGTGCCGAGCGAACCGTAAAGCAGCCCAAAATGACTGAAGTGACGGACGTAGACCTTGAACAGAATTGAGGCGACCATCCACACGACTGCCGCGAAGACGCTCCCAGGAAGCAGCCATCTCAATTCCTGCTGCCGGATGTTCGGAGCGAAGCGGTAGAGACCGAGAAGCGCCAGAATGAGCAGAAATGCCGCGGCCGGCCACTGTGCAATCTTCAGGACCAAGAGGGTTGCAGGGACGTTCAGCAAATGGAGCAGCATTTCTGGACCGTAGACCACAATCATCAGCGCGGCGGAAAGCAGTAC
>JBAPYY010000788.1:0-1773 GCA_049284975.1 Occallatibacter sp. | reverse complement strand
ATGCTCTTCAGCGGCTGTTCCTTTCTCCCATCCACCAGAGCACATTCCATCGTCTCTCTGCTCAGCATGCCGATAAAATAATCCTTGTCCGTCACGGGCCAGATGCGCGCCTTCCGGGAGCGAGTCTCTTCCGCGGCATCACCCACGCGCACCCCCGCTGACAAGATATGCCGCGGCGCTCGCATTACCTGGCCCACGGTGCGCCCCCCGGTTTGGTGGAGCGTGTCGGGAGTGGGCAGATGGATGCCATCCTGATGCGCCAACGCCTCGTAAATCGGCTGCTTCTGAAGACGCCGCGAGATAAAAAGGCTGGTCAGGTTAGCGATCATCAGGGGCACAATGACGGCGTAATCTCGCGTCATTTCAAAAATCATCAGCACCGAGGTCATGGGAGCGCGCACGATGCCGGCAAACAGCGCGCCCATGCCCACCAGCGCATACGCGCCCGGCGAGGCCGTGTAACCCGGCAACAGATGATGAGCCACCGTGCCGATGGCGCCTCCCAGCATAGCGCCGAGAAACAGCGCCGGTCCGAAGATTCCGCCTGCGTTGCCGGAGGCATAGCTGACCGTAACGCCAACCAGCTTGAGCACAACCAGCAACAGCAATAGTCTCAGCGCCATTCTTCCGTTCAGTGCGTCGCCGACGTACGTGTACCCCACGCCCAGAACCTGGGGCACAAACCAGCCCATCAGGCCCACCGTCACGCCGCCCACCACCGGATGCCACCACATGGTCTTTCGCGGCAAATGCAAAAAATACTTGCGCATTCCCAGCAGCATTTTGGTAAAGGCCACAGAGAGAAACCCGCCCGCAATGCCCAGCAGAGCGTAAATGCCCAATTCCAGCGGGTGAACCAGCTCGTACTGCGGCACGTGAAAGAGCGGGTTGTTGCCCAGCAGCAGCCGCAGCATCGCCCATGACGTAGCCGAGGCCAGCACCACAGACCCCAGCACCGGCGCGTTCAGGTCGCCCATCACTTCTTCGAGCGCAAACAGCACCGCAGCCATCGGCGTATTGAATGCCGCGGCAATGGCGGCCGCAGCGCCCACCGGAATCAGGGCCTTCACTTTTTCCGGACTCAAGCCGAGCCAGCGGCCAAGCACAGAACCGATTCCCGCGCCGACCTGCACCGACGGTCCTTCGCGGCCCAGAGGAATTCCGCTGGCCAGCGTCGTCGCGGTGCAGAAAAATTTGCCGAGAACCGTGCGCAGCGATATGAATCCATCTCGCGCAAACAGAGCGGCCTTGGTCTGCGGCACGCCGCTGCCGCGCGCATTAGGAAAATAGCGGAAGAGCAGGAAGCCCATGGCCAAGGAACCGGCCACCGGTATCAGCACCCGCCTCCACGCCGCGCTGCCCACCGGGTAAAGCCGCATTCCCAGCCGCTCTGTCAGCACGATGAAGGCCACCACGGCCATTCCGGTGAGCGCTCCGATCAGCAGCGACAGAAGAAGAAAAACCTGCTCCTCGCGCTCGTGTAGTCGCGCGCTCCAAAACTCTCTGAGAGCCAAGAGGCCATTTTTCTTCAATTGATTTGCGATATCGGCAGACGCCATAAGAATAGTTTACGCGAGGAAGATTTCATTTGGCGGCGAGCCAACAGGCGATACGCAAGAACAGTCCAAATGAGCAGCGAGCTCAGCCGACGATCTACCGCTGCGGCGGCTCCATGTTGTAGAGAAAATAAGCGCGCAGCTCAAGGTACGGCCCGTGGAAATCGTGCGGCAGCGGCGGGTAATTCGAGCCCGTCAGCGCGCCCCACGCCGCACG
>JBAPYY010000787.1:0-2766 GCA_049284975.1 Occallatibacter sp. | reverse complement strand
GGTCACATGAATCGTCGGGAGTTTCTGCAAACAGGATCGGGCGTGGTTTCGAGCTTTTTGGTGCTCAATCCACGCGCAATATTCGGCTACGAGGCAAATTCGGCAGTACGGCATGGACTGCTCGGGTGCGGCAATCGAGGCTCGTCGGTCGCCGAGTCATTCGCGCGAAATACATCGGCGCGGATTGTCGCTCTCGCAGATCTGTTTGCCGACAACCTCGCAGCCGGCCACGATCGCTTCAACAAGGTGAACGCGAGCCTTGGCCAGCCGCCGATCGACAGCGAGCTTCTCTTTCGCGGTCCGCATGCATATGAACAGTTGGCCAACTCGAAAGACGTGGACCTTATCCAGATTTCGACACCGCCTTACTTCCACGTTCAGCACCTTGAAGCGGCTGTAGCCGCTGGAAAGCACGTGTACTGCGAGAAGCCGGTGGGAATCGACATTGCGCAGACAAAATATGCTCTCGAAATCGCCAAACGCGTAAAGCCGAACCAGAGCATCGATGTTGGTTTCCAATGCCGCAATGCCCCACCGATCGCCGCTCTCGCTGAGAGAATCAAGGCGGGCGCGCTGGGCAAGATTGCCACCGTCTCCGGTAATTACAACGCTCCTGCTTCCACTGAAAAGAAGCGCGAAGGCGAGGGACCGGACGAATATCGACTGCGCAACTGGCTTTGGGACCGCGTACTTTCCGGCGACATACTCGTCGAGCAGAACATCCACATCATCGACCTCGCAAACTGGATGCTCGGAGCGCACCCGCTGAAGGCCACGGCTACTGGCGGTCGCAATATTCTTGCTCACTACGGAGATATCTGGGATAACTACCAAGTCGACTTTACCTATCCCAAAGACGCGCACTTCTCGTTTGCCTCCACGCAATTCGGCACAGACGGTATGTTCGACGCGGGCCTCAAGCTGTTCGGCGCCAGCGGGTCGGCGACTTGCCCGTATGCTGGGCCGATCGCAATTACAGGCTCCAACGCCTGGTCTTGGAAGGATTCAGAGGCTACTGCGGCGGGTTCCGGCAAGTTTGACGCCAATGGCGCGTTTCTCGATAACCTGAAGTTCGCCGATCGCGACAAGCAGCGCACATTCATCGACAGCATCGTCTCCGGTCCGCCCCATAACCAGATCGCCGAGGGAGTGGACACTGCATTGAGTTGCATTCTGGGCCGGATGGCTGGTTATCAGAAGCACGAAGTAACCTGGGATCAGATGCTTGCTCAAAAGGAGAACTGGCAACTCGGGTTCAGCCTCGAGCAGTTTGCGCGAGAACAGTCCCTCGCTCCTGAAATGGTTTTCCGCAGAAGAAGATGAGCAATGTTGCGGTGCAGGTCGTCTATTCCTTCCTCCGTTTTCACTGCTCATCTCGCCTTGATACCTTGACGTCTGCGGCCTAAGTTTAAGTTGACCAGATGCTCACATGCCAGCTCAATCGCGGAATTCGCTCAATTAGTTTCGACGATGACTGTCGTGTCTTTCCTGGCCGACTGCCTGGTACTGAGTACGTGTCGCCGATCCGGACAGAACTCGAAAATAGGGGTTCTTTCAGTGTAGGGGAGATCCGCTCGGTGCGCGGCTGTTTGCTGTTCTTTGAGGTCACGGGCAAATTTGCTGCGCCCTAGGCGGAAGAGATTGACATTTTGAAGTTTGGCAGTGTGCGCAATTTGAAGGTTGAATCGCGGCACATTGGGTGTATAACGTCGATGGAGTGATCTCTGCACAGATTCACGGCAGTTGCGAGTCAGATTCGTGATTGGAGAAACGATGAAAACCTTTTCACGCCGCGATGTCTTGAAGACCAGCCTACTAGCCCCCGCTGTTGCCGTTACGGCCCACGCCATCGGTCCCATCGATCCTACCGTGCACACCGTCGGAGAGGTTTCCGGCCCGCTGAGCGCGCCCGCTACTCTGGCTTCTCCCACGCCTGGCGCCGGCCGCGAACGCCTCCTCCTCGACTTCGGATGGTCCTTCCACTTCGGTGACGCCAACGATCCGGCAAAGGACTTCGGCTACGGCAGTGCCGATGCGGGGAACTTCCAGAAAACCGGAAGCTTCATGCCGGCTGGTTCCACGTCTTTCAGCGACGCGGACTGGCGCCGCGTCGATCTGCCCCACGACTGGACGATCGAACTGCCGTTCAAGGATGACCCCGATCTGCTGAGCAAGGGCTTCTATCCGCTGGGCCGGAAGTATCCCGAAAGCAGTGTCGGCTGGTACCGTCGCGTCTTCGAACTGTCCGCCGAAGACGTGGGCAAACGCATCACGATCGAATTCGATGGCGCGTACCGCGAGACCACCGTCGTCTTCAACGGGTTCTACATCGGCCAGCACAGCGGTGGATACGATTCATTCAGCTTTGACGTATCAGACTTTGCGAATCCCGGCCAGCCCAATGTGCTGCTGGTGCGCGTGGACGCCACCGGGAGCGATGGGTGGTTCTATGAAGGAGCGGGCATCTATCGGCACGTATGGCTCGTGAAGACCCATCCGGTGCACATCAAGCAGTGGGGAACACTGGTTCGCTCGGAGATTCGCTCCAATGCAGCCAGGCTTTCGATCCTGAGTGAGGTTGAGAATCACGGCAATTCGTCGAGCAATGCGCGCGTCATCTCCACCATCGTCGATCCCTCGGGCTCAGCCGTCGCCAAGGATGTTTCGACTTCCGCCTCGATTGCGGCGCGCGATCAGCACGACTTCACGCAGGACATTGTTGTCAGCCGCCCGGCGTTGTGGTCCCTCGAAGAGCGCAACCTTTAC
>JBAPYY010000786.1:0-3552 GCA_049284975.1 Occallatibacter sp. | reverse complement strand
GGTGCGGCTTATTTTGATGGCAGTCGCGAAGACGCGCAGTTTGAATTCGATAGGTATCTTTTGGCCGTTAGGGCCATCTGTCTCATTGGCTTCATAGACGGCTGTGTATTCATAGAACATAGCCTTTCCTGGATGCGGCTGCAATCCGGTCATGACTGTTTCCACGCCAACAGGGAAGACGCAGGCTCCGTTTTCTGTTGCGCGCGCTGACCCTGGCGTCAGGATGACGGCCGTGAGGCAGCACGCCAACGGCAAGATTAGCTTCTTTCTCAATAGTGATTTCATCTGAACAACCCCTTCTCTCCGCGAACATATTCGCATTGCTTTTGTTCCTGATTCGACCAGGCTTCCTTACTTGATTAATCCAATCAGCTTCCAGTAAGGCACCGATATGGCTACCGTGCCCAGCGCAAGCACGCCATAAACAGTGGCGAGACGAACACGTTCGCGCGCTGAAAAGGCCTGATTTGCGGTGACTGCTTCGCCCATTGCCAACCAGAAGTTCTGGTATGAGAGCCAAAACGGAGCTGAGGTAAGAAGCAGCGCCGCCATCAGCACAAGCGGAGGAATTCCAGCCTTGCTGGTCACGTCTGCGATTGACAGGAATATCACTGGAATTGCAATGAATGCGGAAGGATCGATAAATCGGAATGCGAGCATCAGCAGCGCGGCCGCAACCAATATAACTACAGAACTGAAGATGAGATGCTGCGCGATCGGAACAAAGAACCCGGCGAGCCAGTTAGCCACCTTGTACTCCTGTATCACGTTAGCCAAGCCGAAGATTCCGCCCAGAAAGAGCATAAGAGTCCACGAAACTCCGGTGCTTATGTCTTCATCCTTGATGATTCCTGAGAGCGCGAAGATGCCCAGAGCGAAGATGCCAACCACGAAGCTCGGGATATGGTGATATCGGCCGGTAGCCCAAAGCGCTATGGAAACAATCACCACAACCGCAGTAATCAGTTCCTGTCCTCGGAACGAACCAAGCTCCTTGAGCCGTTCTTTGGCGAAATTGCCCGACTGAGCCAACGGAGCTTCAGGACGCAGGAAAACTTGATTGGCCCACAGAATTAATCCGCATAGCACCAGGGTGGGAAGCGCAAGTACCTGGGCGTAACCGGCCCAGGTAATAGAGATATGCTTTGCCTCGAACGCTGCAACCACTACCGGCCCATTAAGAGAGCCGGTCAGGAATGCGAGGCCTGGAACGACAGCCATCTCGATTGTGGTGAGAAGAATGAGAGCCGATCCCCGGCTGCGGGCGGGAAGTCCCAATGACTGTATCATTGCCCACGCAATTGGTACCATAATCGCCGTGCGCACTGTCATCGACGGGATGCCCAAAGCCAGTACAAAGCCGATCAGGAAAAACGAAGTCAGGATGCCTTGGTAGCTGGCAGGAAAGAAAGAGAGGATGGAATACGAAACGCGTTGCGCAAGGCCAGTCTTCTTCATTGCGCAGCCGTAGAACAGCACAGTGACCAACACCCAGTAAGCACCGCCAGAAAATCCACTCAAGGCAAGCGGCGGCCGGACTCCTGCAAGCATCATCAGGCCCATCATCAGAACTGACGTCACTCCGTTGTTCAGGACTTGCGCAGCCCACATGATTGCGCTGAACACGAGAATCCCCAGAACCCGCTGAGCGACCGGCGAGAGTTGAGACAGACCCGGTAGAAACGCAACACTTAGGCCGGCCGCACTTGCGGCGCCGAGCCAGATAAACATGCGAAGTCTTGCTTTAATCGCAATGCTGTCTTTCGGAACATCAACTGCGGCGCTCGGCAAACTGGGCGCTACGCCGTTTGGAACGGGGATGGAAATCTCGCTTGTCGACATAGTGTTCTCCTTCTGATCTGAAATGGCCTGGATTCAGCCAGGTAAAACATGCTTTCTGAGAGAATTGCGTATTGCCAAATTCACTTCTTCAATGCGGAGGTCTGTCTTGATGGCAATCACCTCCGCACGATAAAGACTTAGAAAGTGAATTTCGAAATGAAGGTCTCCATCTTATTGGCCATCTGGCTCAACTCCTCCGATGCCTTTTGTGTATCTGCCGCACCCCTTGCCGCGTCCTTCGTTGCGGAGGCCACATCGACGATGTTGTTAGCGATGTCCCCCACTCCCTTGGCCGCCTCTCCCATGCTGCGACTGATTTCTTGCGTGGTCACTGTCTGTTCCTCTACCGCGGAGGCTATGTTGTTCGAGGCATCGTCGATCTGGTTAATGATCGTGCTGATCTCCTCAATCGCATTTGCCGCGTCCGTGGCATCCCCTTGGATGGTCTCGATTCTGCGGCCGATATCTGCCGCAGCTGCTGATGTCTGCTTCGCGAGTTCTTTCACTTCGCTGGCTACCACCGCAAATCCCTTGCCCGCTTCGCCTGCGCGCGCTGCTTCGATAGTTGCGTTCAAGGCGAGTAAGTTGGTTTGGCTCGCGATCGCAGAAATCGCCTTCAGCACCTTGCCGATGTCTTGACTGGAGTCGCCGAGCTTCTTGACGGTTCCGTTGGCCGACTTCGCGACTTGCACGGCCCTCTTGGCCACGCCTTCCGATTCGTGCGCGCTCTTCGAGATCTCACGTATTGATGCTTGCAACTCTTCTGAAGCCGTAGCTACTGAAGAAACATTGTGTGTGATTTGCTCGCTGGCCGCCGACACTATGTTGACTCGACTCAAGGCCTGCTCAGAGGACTCGGCCATATGACGGCTGGCAGTCGATAGTTCTTCCGAGGCGGATGCAAGTGTCATCGTTTGCTGGGAGGTGAACTTCAGCGGCTCCACCACGGCGTCCAGCGTTCTGTTGACGCCCTCGATGATCTTGCGGAAGTCGCCCTGATGTCTGGCCGCATTTGCGCGTGTTCCGACGCGGCCTTCTGCGGCTGCATCAGCGAGCGCGACGGCATCGAATAGCAAAGCATTGATGTTGTTCTTCAACAACACCAACCATTCGTAAACCTGGTCCTGATCCGATGATTGATCGATCGAAGCGGACATATCACCGTTGGCTATCTTCGTCACGTAGTCAATCAAGTTTTTCAGCCAGCCGTGTACTCCGTTTACCGCGTCCTTCATGCGTTCGTGATCGCCTTTGCAGGCTATCTCGACTCTTTCCCGAAGATTGCCACCCTGAACCAGCGTGAGGACCCGATTGGCTTCGGCGATCGGCGTCAAGATGGAGTCCATCATCTCGTTGATGCCGTTTACCATTTCGGCGTAGGCGCCCTGGAACTCGGCAGAGTTGCCACGTTCAGATAAGCGGCCCTCCCGTGACGCTTCTGTCAATCGCGCCACTTCCTTCTGCAGATGAAGAATGTTTTCCATCATCCGGATGGATGACGGCATCAAGTTGTCCTGTTCACTGCGGCGGCCAACTCTCTTCAGTTCGGCCAATTGGCTGAAATCACCATTGGCCGCCCCAACGAAAGTCCCCGTGAGCGACTTGATTTTCATTCGCACGGCTTCGATGCCAGTGGCACTTTCCCCGAAGACTCCAAGATAGTGTCCTTCCACAGGCCTCGTAGGGTCGTTGAGAACCACTCTCTGCAAC
>JBAPYY010000785.1:0-5672 GCA_049284975.1 Occallatibacter sp. | reverse complement strand
GGTCACATGCCTGACATATTGAACCGAGGACATACCTGACACTTCACAGATCAGTTCCATTGTGGACGCGCGGATGGAAATCATCTGCAATGTCGGAGGGGTGTTGGATTCCCACGCTTGTGAAATGAACAAAGGCTTCGCTGGGGATTGGTGCTCGGCCCAGCTTGCGTAATGGCGAAAATATAATTACAATTATGGCATGGCTGGAATCCGGTTCGAATGGGATGAGGCGAAAGACCTCTTTAACCAGCGAAAGCACGGCATCAATTTTCAGGAAGCCAGTCAGGTGTTCTGGGACCCCTTGCACGTTGCTGTCGCAGATCGTGTCGTGGACGGTGAGCAACGCTGGCAGACATTGGGAATGGCGCGAAGGACAGCGGGAGCCCTCCTGCTTTTGCTGGTTGCGCACACAACCCGAGAGGAATTGGGACCTGGAACATTCATCGAGGTGGTTCGCATCATCTCCGCTCGAAAAGCTACCCCGGAGGAGCGAAAAAGCTATGAAGACGAAAATGGTTAGTTACACGCAGGAGACATTGCCGGAATTGACGAAGGCGCAAATTGCCCATCTGGATGCTCTGGCAGCGCGTCCTGACTCCGAAATCGATACGAGCGACATTCCCGAATTGTCTGCTGAGAAATGGAAGCAGGGAATACGTGGCCGTTTCTATCGCCCCGTAAAGCGGCAAATCACGGCGCGAGTGGATGCCGATGTGCTGGCGTGGCTGAAGGGGCAAGGCAAAGGCTATCAGTCGCGCATCAATGCGATTCTGCGGCGAGAGATGCTGGCGGCCCATCGCGTGACGGCTGCGAAGTAGGCCTTAATTACGAGGTGCGTTGCATTAGAAACGACGGAATATCCCGCGCACCTTGTGTCACAGCAACAATCTCAATGAACTCTTTTTGAACGCGATAAAGAATCAGATAAGCGCCTACCGGCCAGAACAGGACGGGAAATGCGGTAAGGTCTTCCCGCTTGTGCCCCATTCCTGGGCTGCTTACCAATGCATCGAATGCATCAAAGAGCTTCCCGATCCAGCGGTCGGCGGCGTCGATATTATCCTGTGCGATGTATTCCCAGATCTCGTCCAGGTCTTGCTCAGCTTCTGCGCCGAGAACGTACTCTTTCATGCGCTGAGCCTTCTCCGTTCGCGGGACTTTTGTTCCAGGCGCGCTCGCGCAGCTTTCGGTTCGACGCGCACGCCGCGGTCAAGCGACGCCAGCCTCGCCCCAAGCTCCTTGTTGAAGGCGGCAAGCTGCACGCCGCGTGCCCGGTCGTGTTCTTCCAGAAGGCGCAGAGCCTCGCGAACGACCTCGCTGGCCGAGTTGTAGCGGCCAGACTCGACTTTGGCTTCGACGAATTTGTCCAGTTCCGGGGTGAGCGAAACATTCATGGGAAAGCTCTCCTGTCTTCGATGCTGAACCGAGTAACAGGCTTTGTCAATCTTTGGTATTGAGGATTGGATAATCCCAGGTGCCCGAAAGCGAGGCACCTGGGGCACCCAGTTTTCGTGGATTAACTCAGACTGGGGGACACGGGCCACCCGCCGTAGTAAGTGTAGCTCAGCCTACTCCCCGGTCCCCAACTGCGAGGGACCGGGGCCACCCTCAGTTTTGTTTGGAATAGTCATTGGGACCGGGGCCACCCGCCCTGGGGCACCCAGTTTTCGTGGATTAACTCATACCGGGGGACACGGGCCACCCGCCAATCAAGCACGCAAGCACTATCGGCAAATAGCTGGAATTACCCGACAATTGAATTCTTCTCGGCACCGGGCCTGAGAGTTCCGATGGCAAATCCGGGATTGTTTGAACGCAGGAATTCTCATCCATTTCAGCCTCCATCGCGTGTTTCAGCTCTCGTTTTTGAGGTCTGGGAACTACGGACCACATCCTACCACGCGGTTCCGTTACGCCGTGGCCGCGTCAGCTACTGACTGCAGTCCACGCGCCTCAATTTCGAATTCACGGATTTTGTATTTTTGGATTTTGCCGCTGAGCGTGGCGGGAAACTCGGTGACGAAACGGACGTGCTCGGGGATTTTGTAATAGGCGATCTGGCCTTTGCAGAACTCTTTAATCTCTTCTTCCGTGGCTTCGACGCCGGGAGCGAGACGGACCCAGGCGGCGACAATTTCGCCCAGCCGCGCATTGGGAATGCCGACGACCTGCGCCTCGTCCACCTTGGGATGGGTGTAAAGAAACTCCTCGACCTCGCGGGGATAGATGTTTTCTCCGCCGCGAATAATTACATCTCTGGATCGGCCGGTGAGGTGAATGCAGCCGTCGGCGCGCATGATGCCAAGGTCGCCGGTATGCAGCCAGCCATCGGCGTGAACGACCTGCGCAGTGCCTTCAGCGTCGCCGTCGTAGCCTTTCATGAGCGCATAGCCGCGCACGCAAACCTCGCCCTGTTCGCCGAAGGGCACGCAGTCACCGCTGACGGGAGAGACGATTTGAATCTCGGTCTGCGGCATGGCGCGGCCCACGGTGTGGACGCGAATCTCGATGCTGTCGGCGGCGTCGCTCATGGTGACCACGGGCGAGGTCTCGGTCTGGCCGTAGGCGATGACCAGCTCATGGCAATGCATCTCGTTGAGCACGCGCTTCATCATCTCCACCGGACAGGGCGCGCCGCTCATCATGCCGGTGCGCAGGCTGGTGAGGTTGAAGCTGGAGAAATCGGGCAGCGCAAATTCCGCCACGTACATGGCTGGAACGCCATAAACAGATGTCGCGCGCTCGTCATGAATTGCCTGGAGCGTGGCCCTCGGGTCAAAGGTCCAACTGGGCAGGATGATGGCCGCGCCGGAATTCAGTGCGGACATGGTGCCGATGACGCACCCGTAACAGTGGAATAACGGCACTGGAACAACAATCTTGTCCTGCTCGGTATAGTGGAATCCCTGCGCGAGAAACTGCCCGTTGTTCACGATGTTGTGATGGGTGAGCAGCACGCCTTTCGGTAGTCCAGTAGTCCCGCTGGTGTATTGGATGTTGGCTACGTCGTCAGGGGCGACGTGATCCGGCAAGCGGCCTTCGGCGTCGAGCAGCGCAGGCCACTCAGGCGAGTCGAAGTAAATGGTGTGCTCCAGCGCAAGGTCAAGCCCGTGGCGGGCGCGGCCGAGGATCTCCTCGTAGTCGGCTCGCTTGTCTTTGTGCCACAGGAACAGGGCCTTCATGCGCGAGCGTTGCAGCGTGAACTGGAGTTCGTGAGAGCGGTAGGCGGGATTCACGTTGACCAGCGCAGCTCCGGCGCGTGCGCAGCCCATGTGCATCATGATCCACTCGATGCAGTTGGTGGACCAGAGTCCCACGCGGTCGCCCCGGCGGATGCCCAGCGACCAGAGCCCGCGCGCAACGTTGTCAGCCTCGACGCTCAGCTCAGCCCAGGTAAGCCGCATTTGCTGGTGACACGAGGCCACAGCAAGGCGGTCGGGAAAGCGGCCAGCGGTGCGGTCGAGCAGGCCGCCAATGGTCAGTTCGAGGAGAGCGCGGCCGGCGCCGCGCGCGTAGCTAAGGGTACTAAGGTCTTCTTCTACAGGCATGGGTCTGAAATTCGAACGGAAAGAGCAGTGTACACCCCGGGCACCCTGCCTGAAAGCGCGATCTGGTACACAGCACCCTCGCGCGAAGCGCTTCAGTTCACGAACGTGTTCTTAACTCGTATCGAATTATAGAAATAGGCTATCCAGACGGCAGCCAAAACGAATACCTCGATGACCCCTAATAACCTGGCGGACGGATGAGTAGATGGGAGGATTACCGTAACGGCCATGAGTTCCGTCAGAGCAAAGAAGCATTGGGCAGCATAAAAGGCGATCATCCACTTTGGAAGGAGCCTCTTCTTTGAGTAGAAGAGGATGTTGAGACAGATCAGTGCGGCAATAAATGCCGCATCGGTGACGACTTCGTAGATGAAGAGATCATTAAGCGATGAGCGATTCGCGAAGAGGCCCAGACGTTCTCTGGCGATCAGTGTCTGAATGTTGAAAATGATTCGAAACAAGCGCGAGAACGGTGAAATCGCCAAGACCACGGCCGGCAGAATCAGCCATCCTCCGATGCCCTTCAGGTCGTCGAAATGCTTGAAGGCCGGCGCCTCCATGGCGCCTGTTTCGGCAACTCCGGGGTGTGCTGCAACCGCGCTTCCGCAGTTTGGGCAAATCTCGGTGCCTTCATCGAGCGCAGACGAGCAAGTGGCGCAGGAGATGGTCATTGTGAGTCCTCAGGGCTTTGCCGGATGCTATATCGTGCGTTTTGGCACTGTCAACGAAAGCGTAGCAGACTCAAAATGAAGGCAAGCGGGCAGAATCTGCGTCTCATGTAAACCCGCAGGCCACGATTGGCGTCCATCTGACATGAAGGTTTGCGTGGAAACCCGTTTTCGCTGCCCATGCTGTGGATATAAGACGCTGGATGCGCCCGAGGCGTTGGCCTTGTGCCCGGTTTGCTGGTGGGAGGACGACGGACAGGAAGACAGAGACGCCTCCGATGTCCGGTTGACGGTGAACGGCGCTCTCAGCCTGGCCGAAGCCCGCGCGCATTTTGCCGAATGTGGCGCGGCCCATCCCCGATTTCTTCCTTACGTCAGGAAAGCTCAACTCGCTGAACAGTAGCCGGAGTCCCCACGATTTAGGTCTTCGCCGGTGGGGCGGAATAGTACCTTTTTCGATGCCCCCGGCGCTGAAACCGGCCGGCCAGTTTGACCCTGTCAGCAAACCCACTTACCATGAGGAGGGGTATCTCCCTGGCTGCGCGGGCTGGTCTTTGCCCCCCAGCGGCAGCCCACGGCAGAAGTGTGCCGCAAGAGTGGGTAGTTTGACGGCTGAAACAGGCAGTTGTCCCCTAAATCTGGTAATTTTTTGGCGCTCGCAACGCATGGAAGGCAAAAACTTTGAGTCCTACCGACACCCTCGAAAACAACCCCCAACCCGAATCGACCGAGACGCCGGTGGGCCACGATTACGAAGGTCATGATCACGAAGGTCACGACCACACTCACGAAGGCCATGAGCACGGCCCCGTTTTGAACCCGGACTGCACCCGCGAAGTGGTGCTGGACATTCCCGCCGACGAGGTTTCCAAAGCCTACAAGACGGTGACCGGCAATTATCGGAAATACGCCAAGATTCCGGGCTTCCGCGCCGGCAAGGTGCCGGAGACAGTTATCAAGCGCCGATTTGCCGACGGAATCCGCAAGGAAGTGGTCGAAGGACTGTTGCCTGAGCGGTTCAACAAGGCCGTGCTTGAGCTGGGCGTGAAGCCCATCAGCGAGCCGAAGTTGACCGAGCTGACCGTTGATGACGGCCAGCCGCTGCACGCAAAAGCGGTTTTCGAGTTTATCCCCGATTTTTCCATTGAGGGCTATAAGACGGTCGCGGTGGAAAAGACGCCGATCGAGATCACCGAAGAGGAGTACCGGCACGAACTGGAGCAATTGCGGGAGTCGCGTGCCGTGATTGAGCCGGTGGAAGAAGACCGCGCGCTGAAGGCCGGCGACTGGGCGCAGATCACTTATAAAGGCCTGATTGACGGCGAGCCCGAGGCTGCCCCGGTGGCGGGCGAAGACACCCTGGTGGAAATTGGCGGCAAAGACACCGTGGCCGCTTTTACCGAAGCTCTGAGCGGCGCTAAAACCGGCCAGGAGTTGAAGGCCGAGGTCATTTATC
>JBAPYY010000784.1:0-2307 GCA_049284975.1 Occallatibacter sp. | reverse complement strand
CTCCACACCCACTCCGTCATCTTCAATTTGACCGAGCGCGAGAACGGCCAGATGCGGGCACTTCAGGAGCGCAGCTTCTTCGCTTCGCAAAGCTACGCAACCACTGTGTATCAATCTGAGTTGATGTACCGGCTCTGCAGTCTTGGCTACGAAATCGAACCGGGCAAGAGTGGAGCGCCAGAGATCAAGGGATACTCGCAGGAATATCTTGATGCCTCCAGTCCACGGCGTCAGCAGATCGAAGAAGCCCTTGCGCGCGGCGGGTTCAGTGGCCCGGAAGCCGCGCAGATTGCGGCTCACAACACCCGCGACAAGAAGGTGATTCTGTCGCCAAACGAGGTGTTGGCTGCCCACCGCCAGATCGCCACCGAATTTGGCAACCAGGCCGACCGTGTGGTTGCCGAGGCGCGGGAACGCAGTATCGGCCAGATGCAGAAACCAGTCGCCGAGGAGCGCCAGAAGCAGGCGCACTCGGCTTTGACTTTTGCCCGTGACCGTGGTTTCGAGCGTGAGGCAGTTCAGGATGAACGGGCACTGCTTGTCGATGCGATGCGGCGCGGTATGGGAGAAACGACCTACCCGGAGGTTCGCGCCAGCTTCGAGGCGCGCGTTGCTTCCGGCGAGTTCCGACTCATTGCTGGCGAAAAGCATGATTCGGCGCGTAAATTCACGACATCTGAAATGGTCCGGGCCGAAAATGAGATCGTGCGAACGGTGTTGGATGGACAGGGCCGCGCTCCCCAGCTCATGTCCATCCAGCAGGCTATTCCACTCACGGAGGCTCGATCTCACCTCAATTCCTCGCAGCGCAGCGCCATCGAACAGGTACTCACTTCCCGTGACCGTATCCAGGGGCTGCAAGGCAGGGCCGGAAGTGGAAAAACGAGTACGCTCGAAAGCATCCGGCAGGGTGCGGAGAGGAGCGGCTATGTGGTCGAGGGTTTCGCCCCAACCTCCCGTGCAGCGCGCCAACTCCGCGATGCGGGCATCTCCGCGGACACGCTGCAAGGCTTCCTTGCTCGCAGCCGCAATGCCGGCGACCCGGCTACTAGGCATCTTTATATGGTCGATGAATCCTCGCTGGCATCGACGAATCAGATGCGCGAGTTTCTCGCCAAGATCGGTTCTCAGGACAAAGTGTTGCTCATCGGGGATACCCGCCAGCATCAGGGAGTCGATGCCGGAAAGCCCTTCGAGCAGTTGCAACAGGCCGGGATGCAGACCGCGCGGCTCGACCAGATCGTGCGCCAGAAAGATCCCGAACTGCTGCGCGCCGTCGAGCATCTGTCGCGCGGCGAGGTAGCCGAGGGCATCTCGCTCTTGGAGCAGCAGGGGCGGATCACAGAGATTTCCGATCCGCAGAAACGCATCGCCTCGATTGCCCGGAACTATGCGGCAAGTCCTGACAATACCATCATCGTTTCGCCGGACAACGCTTCACGGCGCCAAATCAACCAAGCCGTCCGCGCGGAATTGCAGGCGCACGGTATTGTCGAAGCTGAAAACCATTCCATGCGCGTACTCACGCCGCGCTCCGACATGACCGGCGCGGATCGAGCGTGGGCCGCCCGCTACCAGTCCGGAGACGTTCTGCACTACATCCGTGGAAGCAAGGAGCTTGGCATCGAGGGCGGAAGCTATGCCCAGGTCGTCTCCACGGACCCGCAAGAGAATCAAGTTACCGTCCAGAAACCGAACGGAAAACAGGTATCTTATGACCCATCCCGGCTGCGTGGCATCTCCGCATACCGCGAGATCGAGCGCGAGTTTGCTATTGGAGACCGGGTGCAATTTACTGCTCCGAATAAGGAGTTGGGCGTTGCCAACCGCGACCTCGGAACCATTCAGCAGATCGGTGAGGCCGGAAAAATCACTGTCCGCATGGACGGCGATAAAGAGAAGGCAATCACGTTTGACCCGGCGGAGATGCGGCACTTCGATCATGGCTATGCCGTGACCTCGCACAGTTCCCAAGGGCTCACTTCGGAGCGTGTCCTGGTCAACATGGATACCAATGTTCACCCGGAACTCATCAACACACGCTTCGCTTATGTCTCGGTATCGCGGGCCTCGGAGAATGCGCAGATTTTTACCAATGATGCAGCCACGCTCGCCGAAAGCCTCAGCCGCGACGTGAGCAAAGCGTCGGCGCTTGACCTTGCCAAAGCTCAGAATCCGGTTGCGAAGGTTGGATTGGAGCAGGCTGCGGCGGCGTTAACAAAGATACCTGCCGCTGGGCTTGGGTTGGCTCTCTGAGGTTTGCGAGATCGTCTCAATACGCCATTCATCGTGAACAAGGAATGACGT
>JBAPYY010000783.1:0-3577 GCA_049284975.1 Occallatibacter sp. | reverse complement strand
GTGGGGCAGTCGCGCCCACGGCTTCGGCCAGCACATCCGGAAGTGTTACGCCCTTCCCTGCTTCGGCTGCTCCGGCAAACGGATACGGGTTAACAGAGACTGTTACCGAAGGCGCGCTGGCAAAGGCTCCGCAGACCGACGCTGCTTTCAGCATCGAATCCATTCGGCACGCGGTTGGATGCGCGCTGGCTGAAGGCGGTCATGTATCTGCGGCTCAGTTGCTGGGCGCCGGAGCATGGACACTGGACGGCGCCAGCTTGCGCATCGATGTTGCCGGCATGGGCAAGAAGATGGTGGCCTTGACGGTGAATGCCGCGGCGGAGAAGATTATTCGCCAGGAGCTGAAAAAGCTGGGCGCACCCAATCGTTTTATGGTGGTTCCATGCGAAGGAGTTGCGGCCCCTGCACCTATTCCTGCTCCAATGGCCGGGAGCATTCAGGAGGCCGCGCTGGCCAATCCTCTAGTTCAACGGGCACGGGAGATTTTCAAGGCAGAGGTTCGCTCGGTCGTCGACCTGCGGCAGAAGTAAACAGAAGCTCCAAATCAGGAGAAGAGACTATGCTCAACCCGCTCAAAATCTCTGAAATGCTTTCCCAAGCCAACCAAATGCAAGAGGAGGTTCAGCAGAAGCTTGCCCAAACCGTGGTAGAGGGAACGAGCGGCGGCGGTGCTGTTACCGCAACCATGAACGGCAAGAAACAGCTACTCAAGATTCGCATTGAGCCCGCGGCGGTGATTGGCCTGAGTGGCGATAAGCCGGACGTGGAGATGCTGGAGGACCTAGTGGTGGCCGCTGTAAACGAGGCTGGGCGCAAGGCGGATGATGCTATGCAATCGAGTGTGAAGGGAATGTTGGGCGGGCTCAAGCTGCCGGGGCTTGAGTGAAAGTTTGAAAATTGCGTCGATTGGGATTCGTTGATCCCACCCTAGCCGCAAGAACAGAGACGCGGCGAGAGCGGGGTACCCTGACCACACACTATTCGTAAAGTTGCTCCAGGGAGGCACGCACCGTGTCACGTTATGCCGAGCCGATGGCCCGGCTCATTGAAGAGTTGAAGAAATTGCCCGGAGTGGGCGCCAAGAGCGCACAGCGGCTCGCCTTCCACATTCTGCGCTCGAGCGACGAGGATGCGGCGGCGCTGGCTGAGGCGGTGCGCGGCTTGAAAGCCAGCCTGCGATTGTGTTCGGTATGCAACAACGTTACTGACATTGATCCTTGCGCTTACTGCGCCAGCCCGGCGCGCAATCAACGCCTGGTGTGCGTGGTTGAAGAGCCCACGAGCATTGCCGCTGTCGAGCGGACGCGGAGCTCGCAGGGAGGCTATCAAGGGGTTTATCACGTGCTGCACGGCAGCCTATCGCCTCTGCACGGCGTAGGGCCGGATCAGTTGCGCATCGGAACGTTGGTTGGGCGCGTGGAGCGCGGCGAAGTGGATGAGGTGATTCTGGCGACCAGTCCCACTTTGGAGGGCGAGGCCACAGCGCACTGGCTGGCCAGCGCGCTGCGCGGCTTTCCGGTGCGCATTACGCGTATAGCGACAGGCGTTCCCGCGGGGAGTGATATCGAATACGCCGACGAGGTGACGATGGCGAGGGCGTTGGAGGGACGGCGGGAGCTTTAGATTCGCGGTTGTGGGCCAATAGCCTATTCATTGTTTTGAAACCGGTTTGTCTTACACTAGAGAGAATCACTGGCCGCGGTATCCGGCCTGCGACCCCCAACCGGAGAACCAGTCATGGAAGAAGCAGGCATCCTCAGCGAAGGCCAGACCACAGCCGCGCCCCAAGAGCCGACTCAGGCCGCCGATGCGATTATTCGCGCGGAGAAGATTGAGAAGTACTACGCTCAACCCAGCCAGAATCGCATTCAGGTAATCTCCGCGACTGATCTCTCCATCGTCGCTGGAGAGATTGTTGCCCTGCTTGGTCCTTCCGGTTCCGGCAAGTCAACAATGCTGCGCATGTTGACCGGCCTTTCAACGCCGACCGCCGGCAAGGTTTATTGGCATGAGAAGCCAATTGCCGAGGTGGAGACCAACGTCTCCATTGTGTTTCAAAGTTTCGCTTTATTTCCGTGGCTCACGGTGCTGGAGAATGTTGAAGCTCCGCTACAGGCGCGTGGAGTTTCCGCCGACGTACGCCGCGAGCGCAGCATGAAGATGCTGGATACGGTTGGATTAGATGGATTTGAAGCCGCTTATCCAAAGGAGCTATCCGGCGGCATGAAGCAGCGCGTAGGCTTTGCGCGCGCGCTGGTGGTTGAACCTGAAGTGCTCTTCATGGACGAGCCTTTCAGCGCCCTCGATGTGCTGACCGCGGAAAACCTGCGCAGTGAACTGTTGGAGCTGTGGGCAAACAAGACCATGCCAACCAAGGCCGTCTTCCTGGTCACTCACAACATTGAAGAGGCTGTGCTGCTGGCAGACCGGATCATCGTGCTGGGCCGCAATCCGGGCCACATCCGCACCGATTTTCGAGTGCAACTGGCTCAACCACGCGACCGCAAGTCCGAGCCCTTTACACAACTGGTGGACTACATCTACAAGGTGTTGACGCGGCCGGACGTGGTTCCGGCCGAGGCGCCGGAGCAGCAGGTTCGAGCGCGCGACCAGCGCCAGATGCACTACCAGATGCTGCCACATTCGCGTCCGGGCGGAATCGCCGGCTTGCTGGAGTTGCTGCTCGACAAGGGCGGGCGCGACGACATCTACCGTCTGGCAGAGGACCTGAGCTTCGAGATCGACGATCTGTTGCCAATTGTGGATGCGGCGCAGTTGCTCGGTTTTCTAAACGTCGAGGAGGGCGACGCAGCTATTACAGAGAGTGGAACGGAGTTTGCCAACTCCGAGATTCTCCGCCAGAAGGAACTGTTCCGCGATGCCGCCGTGGCGAACGTGCTGCTGCTGCGCCAGATCCGCCGCGCTCTGGAAACCAAGAGCGACCACTCCGTGCCCGATGAGTTCTTTATCGATATGCTCAACGAGCAGTTCAGCGAAGAGGAGTGCGAACGGCAGATAGAAACCGCCGTCACATGGGGCCGCTATGCGGAACTATTCGACTATGACGCCGGTCATCGCCGTTTTGTGTTGCCTGACGCGCAGGACGAAGAGGTCGCTGCCAGCGAGGAATCCGAGTGAAACTGCATCCCTCTCTGGCACGAACACTGGTCACGGCCCGCACTTGGCCTGTTGTCACCGATTTCGGGGTGGGAGCTTTCTGTCTCGCGCTGCTGATGGCCATCTTTCACGTGGCGGCTTACTGGCTTTCGAGCCCGGTGCCGCGGGCACCCATCTCGCTGTTGCCAAGCGCTTTGCCGCTCTACGCTTTTTACTCAATTGTGCGGATTGCCATCGCGTACCTGCTCAGCCTCATCTTCGCAGTCGCGTACGGCTATCTGGCGGCCTATCATCCCCGCGTCGAGTCGGGGATGATAGCAATGCTCGACATACTGCAGTCCATCCCTGTTCTGAGCTTTCTGCCCGGAGTAATGCTGGCCATGATGGCCCTGATTCCTCATCACCAACTGGGAATCGAGATGGGCTCTATCCTGCTGATTTTTACCGGTCAGGTGTGGAA
>JBAPYY010000782.1:0-4616 GCA_049284975.1 Occallatibacter sp. | reverse complement strand
AGCTTGACGCCCCTCCTGCGCAAGTATCAGAACCAAATGCCGAACTACCGGTCGAGAAGCCTGGTGCTTCCTATGCAATGACGTGCGAGACAGACCCAGGCAACCTGAGATTCTCAAGATCCGCATGAGCTCAGAATATGCGGACTCAATGCACGCGGACTGCCCGCGGAGATCTGTTTTGTTATCCTTCTCGCAGATTGTGTTGATCTAGCGTTTCGTGGCGAGGAAGTGGAAGTGGCAAATGGCACATGACTCGCGGCGAATACCGTGTGGCCGACTTGTAAATGACAGAGAGACTCGCAATTGTGTGCGTTGGATCTTGGTGTAAGTACATGGGAACCCTATGAAGGCGCTGGTGTTGGAGAGCTCGAATACGATGCGGTCAACGTTGCTCCGAATACTTTCCGCGCGGGGATTCGAAGTAGCCGAGGCAGATAGTGGCACGCAGGCTTGCGAGGTTCTTCGCAGCATGGGTGAAGCAAACCTTGTTCTTGTTGATTGGACCCTGCCTGAGACTGAGAGCCTGGAGTTCATAAACCAGTTGCGTCAAGAGACTGTGTACAATACAACGGTTGTCATGCTGGCAGTGGCCGAGCCGGGAATTCGAGAACTGCGCCGTGCGCTCAAGGCCGGAGCAGATGACTACTTGACAAAACCTTTCACCTCCCAACAGCTAGATGCGAAGCTCGCACAGGCCGGCTTCGTCTGGCAGTTGTGATCGCGCTGCTGCATTTGCAGGGCTATGGTAATTCAGCCACTTCCGCCTGCGCCCCCTTCCCTGCCCCAGGTTAGCAAGCTCGAATCCTGACTGTTCCGCTCACTAAGAGTAGCGCTTCTGCCATCGCGCCCCATCCTGATTCGACTAATGTCGCTCTCAGAGTACCGGGCGCAGAACGCGCGGTGCTCGCTTTGATAAGAAACGTCTGGTCTGCCGATAGTAACTGTTGATTGCATGATAGAACAAATCAGGAGACCTAAGAAGGCGAAGGCGGCTCGATGTGAATAAAGGAACATTGAGTGGAATTGGCGTCGCACTCACAGGGATAGCCGTCGGCTTATACCTGGATGGCGGTCAGGTTGGGCAAATGCTGCAGCCCACTGCCGCCCTGATTGTGTTTGGAGGAACGCTTGGGGCTGTGATGGTGCAGTTCCCATTCTCTGTCGTAATGCAGGCTGCGCGAGAGTTGAAGGGCGTCTTTGTTCATGTCGATGACCCTGCCTCGCAGCTCATTGCAGATCTAAGCCGTTACTGTTCAAGAGCCCGCCGGATGGGAATGATGTCTCTGGACGCAGAGCTCGAGCAGATTCAAGATCCATTCTTCAAAAAGAGCCTGACTCTTGCCGTTGATGGAACCCCTCCTCTTGACTTGCGCCAGACGATGGAGCTTGACATGGAGATAGAGACTGGTGCGGAAGAATTAATACCTAAAGTGTTTGAAGCAGCGGGAGGGTTTGCCCCGACCATTGGCATTCTCGGAGCGGTAATTGGACTCATCCAGGTTATGCAACGGCTTGAGAACATCAACGAAGTTGGCAAAGGAATTGCAGTTGCGTTCGTTGCTACCATTTATGGAGTAGGTTCGGCAAACATTTTCTTTCTTCCATGTGCCGGAAGGATGAAAATGTTAATGAGGAGAAGACAAGCTCTCAGAGAGTTAGTCCTTGACGGGGTAATCGCCATAGTCGAAAAGACGAACCCAAGGATTCTTGAATCGAAGCTCGCCGTATACTTGGAACGCCCTGCTCGTGAGGTAAGACCGGAACAACAGATCGCGCCAGAGAGCTTGGTGGCAAAATGAAAAAGAGGATGAACATTGAGGAAGGCCCCCATACTGAACGCTGGCTCGTTTCCTATGCTGACTTCATGACCCTGATGTTCGCTCTTTTTGTTGTGCTTTTCGCCTCGGCTTATCACGATAAGAAGGCGATCCAGAGAGTATCTAATGCAGTTAAGAACGGATTTCAGGAAATGGGAGCCTTTTCAGGCAATACCGGTCAGGGCGGGATGCCAAGTTCTGGCATCGCGATTGAACCTGGAAGAGCGAATCTGAATGTGTCATCCGCCAATGCCGGCATAGATATGGTGGAGTTGCATAGAAAACTTAACAAGGCTCTCGGCCAGGAGATCGAGCGCCAGGAGATTGGCATACGCATGACTCCTGAGGGCTTCGTAATCAGCCTTCATGAGCTGGGGTTCTTTGACAGTGGAGCAGCAAGGTTGCAGCCTGGGGCGGAAGACAAAGTCAAGCGGATTGCTGCGGTTTTGACGCAGTACGGTCTCAATATGCGCGTGGAAGGGCATTCCGATAATGTACCCATTCATAATGCTTCGTTCAATTCAAATTGGGACCTATCAACCGCCCGGGCAATGGCGGTGGCAATGATGCTGATTGATGAGTCAGGTATTGATCCTGGCCGGATTTCAATTGCTGGCTATGGGGAATACCATCCGAACGCCAGCAACGAAACTCCTGAAGGACGCAGAGCTAACCGGCGAGTGGATATTGTCGTCGTAGCTGATTCGAATAATTCGCCCTCAAGGACTCCATAATATATTGCTGAATCAGAAGCTCGGCATTGCAGGGTGAAACCATTCCGTTTTCCGAACCCTAAGATACCAGTATCCGCCTCGCTCAAGTCAAGCAGGTGGCAGACAGCCTTTCGACACGAAAGGTTGTCTGCCGACCTTTAGTCGCCCTAAGAGTGACTCGGAATGAACTGCGAAAGTATATTAAACTTACCGCCTTGGTACCCATCTATTTGAACGTTGAAATAACTCTTATGGTCTGGCTTGAGATATACCTTCCCGGCAGTGCCATCAATGTAAGTTGGGTCGGTCACCATTTTGACGAAGACCGCTCGGCCTTCGTTTGTAATAGCGGCGGATGCAATGTTCAGCACTTCGCTTACTGCATCCCGGAGAAGCTCTTCAAGTCGCGTTGCCCGAAGGTGCTCTTTCACTGCTGAGTCAGGAAGTCCCACCAGAGCCCCTCCAAGAGAGCCCATTAGGGGGAGATCGGCCTTGACGATAATCGCAGTATTGTGAGGAAGAAGATTGTAGATGCCGAATACTTGCTTGATCTTCGCGTCCTGCGGCGGCGCCAAGGGGGTCTGGACAAAGGTCACCTTACGGCTGATCAGCTGGGTAAGACAGCGAGAAAGTACGAATGGAGTAGCTTCTGACATGAGTTAACACCCTCCCAGGATCGGAGCCAAAGCGTTTTGCACATCTTCTGGGCTGAACGGTTTGCAGATGAGAAAAGTCGCTCCCGAGTTCATCGCAAGATCTCTCATGCTCGTCGAGTTTTCTGAGGTGATAAATCCGAAGGGTACCATGTTCTGCTCTGATCTTACCTGCATCAGGAAGTCAATCCCTGACATCTCCGGCATGTTCCAGTCTGAAAGGATCAGCTTTGGCTGTTCTGTGCGGAGCTTCTCCAAAGCCTGAACGCCGTTCTCAGCTTCGCCCACTGCAAGGGCGCGATAGCCGGCTTGCCGGATCGCACGCTGAATTATCATACGCATCGTTCTACTGTCGTCCACTAAAAGAATATCCAAGCGATCGCCTCCTAAACATGCCGTGTCAAGACAAGCGGCAGAATCAGTGGGAGATCCCACTGCGTTCTCATCACTATCGGCAGAATGCTTCCAAGCGGTCAGCGAAACTTCAAATTATCTTCCTCTTGGCTCGAAACTTGACGGGCAACTTAGGCAGGTCCATCAAAGCAGACTTTTCGTCAGGAATTAGTCAACACTGTCGGCGTCAGGTGGCTCGGCCATCGAGCGTATTGTCAACTACGTAAATCTGTGATTATTAACCAGGTTAGGTATTGACGCATTACAAACATGTCTTCATTGACCCCTGGGGCAAGACGATATCCTGCCTGCCGGCCATTACCTATTCAACGGGATTGTGCGGATAGGACCACAATAATTTCAGCTCTTTGAACCAATCCGTGTGACATGTCGATAAAGAATCTTCGGACGGATTCGTCGGCAGGACGGACTCGCCCCAATCACCTCAAAGATCGTCATTGAGATAAAAGCCGCCCAGGGAAACAGGAAGGAGACCATGGACAACACCTGTTTGGAAGATCAAGAGACAATTCGAGAGTTTCTGGTCGAGAGCCACGAAAACCTTTCTCGATTGGATCAGGACCTCGTTGAATTGGAGAAGCATCCACAGGATGCAAATCTACTGGGAAGCATTTTCCGTACCATTCATACGATCAAGGGAGCGTGCGGATTTCTGTCTTTTTCAACTTTGGAAGGAATCACGCACAAGGCCGAGAACCTCCTGAGCCAATTGCGCGATGGCAAGCGGAATCTCACTCCGGCCCTCGTATCCCTGATTCTGGAGACTGTTGACGCGACGCGCAAAGTACTGGCTTCAATTGAGACTTGTGGAAAAGAAGGCTCATTTACCTTTGAAGATTTAACAGAACGCTTGCGTCTTGCGGCGGAGTTGAAGGTTGAAGTCGAGAGCCTGGCAAGTCCCGTTCAGTCCATTCCGGAAGCAGCGCCTTCCGTTGTAGCGGAACCTCCTGCTGAGAAGAATTGCCCGGTTTCTCAAGAAGAAATTCCACACGTGATTGAAAAAGTGGAGGACAGACGAA
>JBAPYY010000781.1:0-4931 GCA_049284975.1 Occallatibacter sp. | reverse complement strand
GCACCTTCGTTCCTCCGGGAATACATGCGGGCGGGTTGCGTTATCACGGTATGGCGCCGCTGGTGTCGCACGTGATGGACCTGGGATTGGCCGAAGCCACCACGGTCCAACAATTGGATGCATTTGCCGCAGGAATTCAGTTTGCCCGCGCTGAAGGAATCATTCCCGCGCCAGAGGCTAACCACGCCGTCGCCGTGGCGATTTCCGAAGCTCTTCGCGCCAAAGAAGAGGGCCAGCAGCGGACTATCCTCTTTAACCTCAGCGGGCACGGGCACTTCGACATGCAGTCTTACATTGCGTATCAGGCCGGCAAGTTGGAGAACTACGATTATCCAGAAGAAGAAATTGCGATGGCGCTGGCAGGCTTGCCCGCAGTAGGGTAAACGAGGCCGTTTTCCGCTTGGCCTCCCGGCTTTGCCACGCGCTTTTCACTGGCGTGACCTCCTTGGGTGGCAATTGGTAGACTAGTACGTTTGCTGTTTTGAGGAGGATTGCACTGTATGTCAACTATGGAAGCCGTTGTAAAGGCTAAAGCTGCACCGGGCATCGAGTTGCGCGAAGTCCCGGTGCCTGTACCCGGACCCGGCGAAGTGCTGGTTCGCGTTCTGGCGGCCAGCGTGTGCGGCACCGACCTTCATATTTTTAATTGGGACCCGTGGGCGCAGGGGCGCATCAAGCCGCCGCTGATTCCGGGCCATGAATTTTCCGGCGCTGTGGCCGGCGTGGGCGCGGGCGTAACGGCGGTAAAGGAAGGCGATTTTGTAAGCGCGGAGATGCACGTGGCCTGCGGCAAGTGCCTGCAGTGCCGCATAGGCCAGGCGCACATTTGCCAGCACGTGAAGATTCTGGGAGTGGACGGCAACGGCGCCTTCGCCAATTACGTGATCATTCCCGAGACCAATATCTGGAAGCTCTCGCCAACAATTCCGCGCGACTGGTGCTCTCTGCTTGATCCGCTGGGGAACGCGGTGCATACCGTGCTGTCTGGGGACATTGCCGCGCGGACTGTAATCGTGACAGGATGCGGCGCCATTGGCTTGTTTTCGATTGCCGTGGCCAAGGCCTGCGGAGCGGCGAGGGTCTTCGCGGTTGAAGTGAATGCGCACCGCAGAGCAGTGGCCGAGACCATGGGGGCCGACCTCGTTCTTGACCCCGCAAAAGACAACGTGAAAGCACAGGTTCTGGACGCCACGGGTGGCACCGGCGTTGATGTGCTGCTGGAGATGAGCGGCCATCCAGCGGCCATCGAACTGGGCTTCACTGTGCTGAGAACCGGCGGACGCGCATCGCTGTTGGGAATTCCGTCATTACCAGTGGAGATGGATTTGGCGCGCGAGATTATCTTCAAAGGCGCTACGGTGCAGGGCATCAACGGACGCAAAATGTACGAAACATGGTTTCAGATGGAGAATCTGCTGGCCAGCGGCAAGCTGAACCTTGAGCCGGTGATTACGCACCGGCTGAAGCTCTCCGAATTCACCCAGGCCATGGGATTCCTGAAATCGGGCGAGGCAATCAAGGTGGTATTCAGTCTGGAATAAGTGCAGCGTGCGAACGAATAAAAAATGACCTGCGGCAGAATTGAGGCCGCAGGTCATTTTTTATTTTTGTTGACGCGCTTGGCTGCTCTAATTCACAACGAGCGCAAATGAGGTGGTGTGCGAGGTGGTCGTCACGCCGTTATTGGACTGGGCGGTTACTGTGACCGTGTAGGTTCCAGCGGGGGTCGCCGGATTGGGCTGCGGCCCATGATTGAGGTAATAGTAGCGCGGGTTGCAGGCCGTGGTTCCCAGTACTGTGACGAAGCCGACCAGCGCCAGAAGCATCAGCCGGCTGAGCCAGCGGCGGCGACGCGCGCCAAAGGCCATACCGCCCAGGCACAATGCGCCGGGAAGCAGGATTGCCCAGGCGATGGGAGTGGATCCCTTGCCTTGCGGGGGCGTTACCGAAGCGGAAGAAGCCGCGAAGGTCTCAATCAACAACGAGCTCGTGGGCGGGCATGTGGAAGCTGGCGAACCGCTGACGCAACTCTCGGTGGTGGTGGAGGAAATCGGGAGATTTTCAGGAGTCGGAACGCAGGTTGCCCCATCGGGAAGGCCCGAGCAAGAGATCTCGACGTACATTGGGGCCGTCAGCGTGGAGGTGAACTCCACCGACGGGGTGACGATAACGGTGGCCGTCCCTGACTGGCCGGGCGTGAGGGTGAGGGTACTGGTGGTCGTGGCTGGGGTGAAACTGGAGGTGGGAATGGCGACCGAAAATTCGCACTCCGTGGCCACGTTTATCGGCGAGGCCATCGGCGTGGATGAGGAGGCCCCGTATGGTGTAGTGCCGACATTCTGCGCGGCAAAGACCGCAGTTAGGTAATGATTGCCAGCCGACAGGTCAACCGTTGGGCTGGCAGTGCCAGACGAGCTCAAAGCGACGGTGGCGACTGTGACTGAATTGCTGTTGAATACATCATTGATAGTTACTACGCCGCCGGCTACCGCGGCTCCGCCGGAGGTGACATTGATGGTAAGAGGCTGTGAGCATGAGCCCGTGGGTAAGGTCCCGGCAGCAAGCGCGGTTGCCGTAGGTGAGCTCACGGGAATCGCCAGCGCGGGCATGGCCAGCGCGATAAATAATCCTGCAACCAAATCAAGCCGCAGACTGCGGCGGTTTATGCCTCTCACGTGCACCTTCCGAATCTCAAAAAAATGATATGCCGCCCGTCTGCGCAGCCTGAATCCTATTGTATCCGGGCGGGGCGGACCGAGGCCATTCCGGGCCTGCCGTTTGGACGCATCCGCGGGGCGAAAGTCGTTGAAATGAAGGAAACAAGGCAGTTCGGTCTGCCGGACGTCTGCAATCCGGGAGGAAAGCCGGGAACCTGTCACGGCCTGCGGCGGCAATCGGCGTTATCCTAGGTTGTTTGAGGAGAAAGCCATGTCGCAACTCTCTACACGCCCCCAACTCGCCCACCTGACCGCAGCGCTTGACGAACTGCGCGCAAAGGGCACTTATTTCAAGCTGCGAATTCTCGACGATCAGCAGGCGCCGGTTTGCCATTACGACGGCCGCAAGGTGATCAACCTGGCCAGCAACAACTACCTTGGCCTGGCCAATGACCCACGGCTGATTGAGGCGGCGCTGGGCGCCACGCGAAAGTTTGGAGTGGGCTCGGGTGCGGTGCGCACCATCGCCGGAACCATGCGCATCCACATGGACCTGGAAGAAAAGATCGCGCGCTTCAAGAACGTGGAGGCCTGCGTGGTTTTCCAGAGCGGCTTCACGGCCAATGCCGGGGCGGTCAGCTCGATTCTGGGCAAGGACGACTTCATTCTGTCGGACGAACTGAACCATGCCAGCATCATCGACGGGGCGCGCCTGTCGCGGGCCAAGATCAAGGTCTTCCGGCACAAAGACGCGGCCCACTGCGAAGAACTGCTCAGGGAGATTGCCAACGAGCCCGGCCACAAGCTGGTGATTACCGACGGCGTTTTTTCCATGGATGGCGACATCGGCATTGTGGACAAGCTCGCCGCGCTGGCGGAAAAATACGGCGCCATCATGATGGTGGACGACGCTCACGCTTCGGGCGTGCTGGGCCGTAATGGGCGCGGATCGGTGGACCATTTCGGCCTGCATGGCAAGGTGGATGTGCAGGTGGGCACGTTGTCAAAGGCCATCGGCTGCCTGGGCGGTTATGTTTGCGGCAGCCGCGATCTGATTGACTACCTCTATCACCGTGCGCGGCCGTTTTTGTTTTCCACTTCGCATCCGCCGGCGGTCGCGGCTGCGTGCATGGCTGCATTCGACATTCTGGAGGCTGAGCCGGAGCGCATCGAGCGGCTGTGGTCGAATGCGCGCTACTTCCAGGGCGAACTGAAGCGCGCGGGATTCAACGTAGGCGGAGTCACCACCCCGGCCAGCGAGACGCCGATTACGCCGATCATTATCGGCGATGGGCGAGCCACGATGGAGTTCTCTCGGGCGCTCTTTGACGAGGGCGTGATGGGCACAGGGATTGCGTTTCCCACGGTGCCGGAAGGCAAGGCGCGCGTGCGGCTGATTCTCACCAGCGAACACACCAAGGCTCAACTCGATCAGGCCTTGGAAACACTGGAGCGCGTGGCGAAGCGGATGAACCTACTAGGTATCTGATCGCTTGATTTTGTACCAACTCCGTGCCCCATCCATTCGCATTTTTACTGGCGAATGGGTGGGATGCACAGATGCAAAAGGACAAATTCATAATGTCAGAGGACTAGGATAGAGGCACCATGATCGCTCACTTGCGCGGAAAGCTGATTTACAAACAGCCCGGCCAGGCCATTGTCGAGGCGGCCGGGGTGGGCTATGACGTTACCATCTCGGTGCCTACTTTTACGGCGCTACCCAGCGTGGGCGCAGAGGCCGCGCTGCATATTCACACGCAAGTCAGCGAGGATCAGATTGCGCTCTTCGGCTTTCTTGATCGCGAAGAAAAGCGTCTTTTCGAGCGGCTGATTACGGTGAGCGGCGTGGGGCCGAAGCTGGCCATCAAGATGTTGAGCGGCCTGTCTCCAGAACACACGGTGCAGGCCATTCGCGGCCAGGACCACGCGCAACTGACGCGGATTCCCGGCGTGGGCAAAAAGTTGGCCGAGCGGCTGGTGGTCGAGCTGAGAGATAAACTCGACGATTTTGCCGTTGCGCCTGTGGCTTCGTCGGTCAAGGGGGCGGCAGTGGACGATGTGCTCTCGGCGCTGGTGAATCTCGGCTATCAACGCGCTGCCGCGGAGAAGGCGATAGCGCAGGCCGTGGCTAAAGACGCCGCGCTGGCTGGCGATTTTGACGGGATGTTCCGCGGCGCGCTGAAGGTGATCCGGTAGGAGACGAGATGGCTTGGCAAGTGGCAATCGTTGCGGATGCAGAAGCGAATCTGAATGATTTGCAAGTGCTATTAG
>JBAPYY010000780.1:0-3011 GCA_049284975.1 Occallatibacter sp. | reverse complement strand
GAACAGGAAAGTCGGAGGAAACATTATGAGTGCTGTCATGGAACCGCTTACGTCTAGTGCGGCAGAGTACGTAAATCACATTCTCAACCTCGTTAAAACCAAGAACCCATGCGAGCCGGAATTTCACCAGACCGTTCATGAAGTGGTGGATTCCCTGAAGCCCGTGCTGGAACGCCACCCGATGTATCAGAAAGCGAAGATCCTGGAGCGCATTACCGAGCCGGAACGAGTAATCATGTTTCGCGTGCCCTGGTTCGACGACAAGGGCGAAGTGCAAGTCAATCGCGGCTTCCGCATTGAAATGAACAGCGCCATCGGGCCGTACAAGGGCGGACTGCGCTTGCATCCCTCGGTCAACCTGGGAATTCTGAAGTTCCTGGCGTTCGAGCAGGTATTCAAGAACTCGCTCACCACGCTGCCCATGGGCGGCGGCAAGGGCGGATCTGATTTTGATCCTAAAGGCAAGAGCGACAACGAAGTGATGCGCTTCTGCCAGAGCTTCATGAGCGAACTGGAACGCCACATCGGCCCCGACACAGACATTCCGGCCGGTGACATCGGCGTGGGCGGACGCGAGATTGGCTATCTGTTCGGACAGTACAAGCGTCTGCGCAATGAGTTTACCGGCGTTCTGACGGGCAAGGGCCTCGGATGGGGCGGCTCGCTGATTCGCCCCGAAGCAACCGGCTACGGCTGCGTATACTTTGCCGACGAAATGCTGAAGACGCGGAAAGACTCGCTGGAAGGCAAGATTTGTCTCGTTTCCGGCAGCGGCAACGTCTCGCAATACACGGTTGAGAAGTTGCTTGATCTGGGCGCGAAGACGGTCACGCTGTCCGACTCCGACGGCTTTATCTACGACGCCGACGGCGTAGACCGCGAGAAGCTGGCCTATGTTCTTGACCTGAAGAACAACCGCCGCGGCCGCATCAAGGAGTATGCCGACAAATACAGAAACGCGATCTACACGCCCATCAACCACAAGCTCGACTACAATCCGCTGTGGGACATCAAGGCGGATTGCGCGTTCCCGAGCGCCACGCAGAACGAGATCAACGCGAAGGATGCGTTCAATCTTCTGAAGAACGGTGTCAAACTGGTCTGCGAAGGCTCGAATATGCCCAGCTCGCTGGAAGCAACGAAGGCTTTCATCGATGCGAAGGTCCTTTATGGACCGGCCAAGGCTTCCAATGCCGGCGGCGTTGCCACCTCTGGTTTGGAAATGACGCAGGACAGCATGCGCTTGTCGTGGTCGCGCGAAGAAGTCGACGCTCGTCTGCACAAGATCATGATTGCAGTCCATGAGAATTGCTACGAGACAGCCAAGAAGTATGGCACGCCGGGCAACCTCGTGAATGGCGCCAACATCGCCGGCTTCCTGAAGGTCGCGGACGCTATGCTGGATCAGGGTCTGGTCTAAACCTGAACAACGCTGCAACACTTTACACGGGAAGGAGCAATCCTTCCCGCGTTTTTTCTTTCAAAGAATTGTTACCCTGTCAAGAATTGCCCCCAAGGGCGTGGACCGCGTCTGCTACGGAGATCAATGGTCATTTTTGGTCAGGGACCGCTGGTGGCTTGACAGAAAGGACCCTGCCTCTTTCGACAGAGCAGTCTGAGAGCGAAAACTTCACGTCAATGTTCTGATTCACTCGGAGATGCACGAAAGTGGGCAACCGAAGGCCATCCACGATCGTATTCTCCAGTTCATACTGTACTTCGACCCTGCCACCTTGCTCACTATCATCTATTACATAAACACCGGAAAAAATGAGTCCGTCCGGGGTTGGTGAATAAAGTGGCCGTTCATCGATTTTTCCGCCAACACTCACAATTCGTCTGACCAGGTAATCCTTATTGATCTCCACCTGAACCGGGCCTCCAGGAACTTTCAGTGTCACCACATACCCATCGTTGGTGGCGACTACGCCCTGAATCTGGGAGTCGAATGCGGGAATCGGCCCGCGAAGACCCTTGGTCGGCCATGTCTGAAACACACCCGTCGCTAGGGACTTGAGCAAGTTCGTCGTGGGTGCTGCGCGTTGCTGAGCGGTGTCGGTCGTTCCTGATGGATAACTGTAAAGAACTGATGGATTCTTCCCTTCGAGGTTTAAGCTGAACCGTACAGCCCGCAATAGCCTATAGGTCGTTTCTTTATCCTCTGCAGCAAGAGACGGAATTGTCGAAAAATCAAAATTGACTTTGCAAGTTGCCGACTGAAATCCTAATTCCTCGAGATTGTAGTATTTGGACCGTGCAGATTCCACAATCTGCTTATCGCTAGCAGATAGGCCTTGCCCCGATATGCCCATCGAGAGCGACCCCGCAATCAGCGCGATCAATACAGATCGATTCACTTAGTTTTCGCTCCAATCGCCCCGAAGTAATTGATGCAGAACAAGGCATAGATTCTCACACCGCGAAATCAATAAACCCGCGTTGCGGATCGGTGGAGATTAGTTTCACGGTAACCTTGTCGCCTACGTCGAGGCCCTTGCCGCCTTGAACGACCATCCCATCCACGTGCGGGTCGAGGGTGCGAACGAAGGTACCGTAGTTATTGACGCCGGTGACGATGGCAGGAAAACTCTGGCCGATGCGCGAGTGCAGCACGACGGCGGCGATGCGCTTCTGCATCTCGCGCTCGACCTTGCGGGCGTTGTCTTCCATCAGCGTGCAGTGGACGGCAATCGCGTTGAGATCGTCGGCAGAGTAAGGCTGAGGTGCCTTGGCGAGCCAGGCCTTCATCAGGCGCTGCGTAACCACATCCGGAAAGCGGCGGTTGGGCGCAGTGGAGTGAGTGTAGTCCTGCACAGCGAGCCCAAAATGGCCGGGCGAAACCTCATTCGGCTTGACGAGCACGTACTCGCCGGGGCCCATCAGCTTGACCGTGGCGAGCGACAGGTCAGGAAAATGCTCGGGGTCCTTCTGCTTCTGTGCCAGGAGAAAATCATTTAGAGCTTTCGAGTCCGGCTCGGCGGGCAGAGTTGTGCCCCGGCCCTGTGCAAGCT
>JBAPYY010000779.1:0-2547 GCA_049284975.1 Occallatibacter sp. | reverse complement strand
CAGCTGGAACGAGAAGAGGCTGGACTTATTCGCAGGAATTGACACACTTCCTCCGACATTGAAAGCGGAAGCTCATGCTGCGATTGATTCGCTCAACGCGAAACCGCCTCAGCCGCTTGCACAATTTCATCTGGCCGATAAGGATCTGGACTCAACGCACTTCATCGTTCAGCTCGATCAGGAAACCGGAGCGATCCATAAACTTCATCACAAGAAGACCGGTCGCGATTGGGCGGCGAAAGATCACCCTCTGGCTCTCTTTTCATATCAAACCCTCTCGCAGAATGATTACGCAACCTTCTTCAATAACTACGTAATCAGCAGTGAGGATTGGGCCAGGAAAGATTTTGGCAAGCCGAATATCGAACGCTTCGGAGCAGAGAGCAGGATATGGCAACCACGCCTGACACGGTTGGAAACATCAGAAGATGACACATCCTGTCGTCTGATTGCCTACCTGAAGATCGACGACGCTGCATCGATCGCCTCTGGCCGGGCGGCCTTTCCCGAGCAGATCGTAGCCGAGTATGTATTCCCGAAAGCCGAGCCGTCTGTCGAAGTCAAAGTCTACTGGGCCGCCAAGGCACCGACGCGACTTCCCGAGGCTATTTGGATGACTTTCGACCCAATCGCTCCCGACCCAATGGGATGGACAATGCAGAAGTCGGGGCAACCGGTCTCGCCGTACGACGTAGTAGATTCCGGCAATCGGCATATGCATGCCGTCTCTGACGGAGTCTCTTATGAGGACAACAACGGCAGCTTGTCTGTTCACTCAATCGATGCGCCGCTTGTTGCTCTCGGGAGACGAGCTCCGCTCGGGTTTTCGCGGAGTCAGCCCGATCTGCGCGATGGAATTCACTACAATCTTTTCAATAACGCATGGGGAACTAACTACATCATGTGGTTTGGAGAAGATATGTCATTTCGTTTTGAAATTCGACTTTGAGCTGGTAAATTTTGAGTGGCTCGGGCCGTCACTTCTTATAGTGATGACCCGAGCACCAGGCTACTCTTAACCTCGCAAATTCGCTGGAGTACACCCGCAGGAGCTGCGCTGGATGAGACGCGTGTGCATTCTGATCTGCTGAGGGTGTTTCGCAGATGAGGGCGCTCCGTTTTTGGTCTCGTCAAATAACTGCTCGAACAGAATCTCCGCAGCGCGTCGTGCAATCTCTTCCACCGGCTGCTGAATTACGCTGATCGATGGACGAACAGTCGAAGCGAGTTCAAAATCGTCAAATCCCAGCAGTGCGATGGATTCCGGCACGGAGATATTGAATCTCTGCAGCGCTTCGAAGGCATAGATCGTCGTGCTGTTTTTTGTAGAAAAAATCGCATCGGGCGGATTGGGTCCGTCCAGCAGGCTCTTGATCGCGTACTCGGCAGACTTGTAATCCTTGACCGATGTGTCGATGATAGGGGTCAAATGCGCAGCTTCGACTGTTTTGCGGTAACCGGTCATTCTCTCGCGAATTGTGTATAGCGTGCTTTCACCGGTAAGACAAACAACCCGCTTGCGGCCGTGATCGATCAGATGCTGTGTGGCCGTTTGTGCTCCCTTCAGGTTGTCGGCAACTACGGACGTAATCGACGAATTTGTAACTGGGCGGTCAACGGCGACAACCGGCATATCGACCCGATTCAGAAGTTCGCGCAGCGCCGAGCTTTGCGAATTGGCGGGCACAATAATCAGGCCATCCACTCGATGCCGCAGGAGAACCTTCAGGTTGTCAATCTCAGCATGCGGATCATTGGCGGTTACCGTAACGATGAGGAGCGAGTCATTGGCTCGCGCGATGGCCTGTACGGCTTCAGCGCAGCTTGAAAAAAAAGGATCAGCAATGCTGGGAACTATAAGGCCGATAGTCTTGGTGCGATGACCTTTCAGTGTCTGAGCCGCAAGGTTGGGCACATAACGCAGTGTTTCAATCACGCGTCGCACATGGGCCAATGTCTCCGGACTTACACGATCGCCACCATTGATGACACGGGAGACGGTTGTGGTCCCCACGCCTGCTTTTCGGGCTACCTGGAGGAGAGTTGGATGCTGGCTATTACTCTTCATAGGCTTGCTGCTCCGGTAAAGATCATCCCAACATGACAAGTCTATGCCGCCTAACCCGGAAAAGTTAAGTTTCATTTGGCGGAAACTGGCCGCCGTGAAAGAAAAAGGGGTTATTTCAGCCTGGGGGCGAATTACCGCCTCCGACCACGAATCATCCGCCGGCTGACCTGGCTTGTCAGCCGATTATTACGCTTTCTTGCGATCGAAATGCTGTACGCGACCAAATCAATTTGTGCTACTATTGCGTGTGGTATCGTTTCCATTTGCCACTGTCAGACTGTCCGGCAGTCGGACCGCCGACTCTGGCTTGAGAGGATTCTTCTGTTTCGATTGGCATTGACATGGCCGTGAAAACAATGGGGAATTTGCACTCTCATCTGAATTTCTGAAGTAATTTGCGATAGCCCCGGAGAGGTTGCATATGCTAACTATCGGCGTCGATCTTGGCGGTACTAATCTGAGGATTGCGGCATACGCCC
>JBAPYY010000778.1:0-1860 GCA_049284975.1 Occallatibacter sp. | reverse complement strand
CAGCTATACGTTACCCGTCAAGCTCGGCGTGGCCAGCGCCGCTCAGACCATCGAGGTTACGGCAAACTCGTTGGCGCTGGACACCGTCACCGACGTGCAAGCATCGGACATTCCTGAGGTTATTGTTCAAAACCTGCCCAACAGCGGCCGCGACTTTACCCAGATGCTGGCGCAGAACGCCGGCTTTGCCGGCTATTCCACAGGTGGTGGCGCCCTGTCATCCAGCGTGAACGGCACCCGCACCAACTCGGTAAACTGGCAAATTGAAGGCACTGACAACAACGACCTGTGGTGGAACATTCCCGCCGTCAACCAGAGCGGTGTCAATGGAATTGCGGCTGTCCTTATGCCCATCGATGCCATCGAGAGCTTCTCTTTCGTGACCTCGGGAACGACGGAGATCGGCCGCGACTCCGGCGGTACGGCCAACGTCATCATCCGGTCCGGCACCAACACGCTGCACGGCACCGCTTACTACTTCAATCACAATGAGGCCTTCCAGGCAAACAATCCCTTCGAGTCCAGCAAGCAGGAGACCCGCAACCAGCATTATGGTTTCTCGGTCGGCGGCCCCATCTGGAAGAACAAGACCTTCTTCTTCCTCTCCGGAGAGCATCAATGGTTTGATATTGGCGCCGGAGGCAAGGCCACTGAGCCAACAACTGACTACCAGAACGAGGCGCTGGACTACTTGGCTGCCTGGGGCATCACTCCCAATGCGGTCTCCCATAACCTGCTCCTTGGCAACGGCACTCTTCCCGGTCTCTGGCCCTCCGCGGCGCTGGTCTCCACGACTACCACGGGCCTGGCGCAGCCACTTAATTACTCCGCTACCGGCCTTACCACCGGTTACAGCTACAACGGCGTCGGCAATATCGACGAGAAATTCACCGATAAAGACCACGTCAAGTTCAACTACTTCATCGGCCAGGGGATTCAAACTGCCCCCGTTTCTTCTGAATTGGCGCCTTACTTCCAGGACGCCCAAACGCACATTCAGAACTACTCGCTGGTTTACAACCGCGTCTTCTCAAACAGCGTGACCAACCAGCTTGGCGCCGGCGTGAGTTATTTCCAACAGGTCTTCGTCGATGCCGACACCGGCTTCAATCCTGGCGGCTTGGGTCTCGATACAGGAGCCACCCTTCCCGGCGCGCCCCACTTGGTCATCGGTACCAGCGCCGACACCGGCGGGCTTAACTCCAGCGGCACCGGATTCGATCCCATCGGTGTCACTCCGCCTCTGGGACGCACCGATATTACCGGCCATCTGAACGAAGATCTCACCTGGACCAAAGGCACTCACCAGTTCCACTTCGGAGGCGAGATCCGCAGGGCGGATGTGCATGAATTCTACGAGATTGGCGAGCGCGGAACCATTTTCTTCGATGGTTCGCAGGGTCCGTGGACCACGAGCGCCAGCCCCTGCGCGGCGCAGGCAACCTTGACGCCTTCCGCGACAACACTTTCTGGATTATCGACGGACATCAACGTCAGCTACCTGGCGGACTTTATGGCCGGTTGCTACGATCCTTCGGATACGACAATTACAGAGGGCGATCCCACGCGCTGGGTCTACGTGAATACCTTCTCGCTTTACGCTCAGGACTCGTGGCAGACATCCAAGAAACTCAGCCTGAACTACGGCCTGCGCTATGACTACGAGGGCCCGGTTCACACCGGCCAGCCCAACCTTTCCATCTTCGATCCTTCGTTGGTCTCCGGCTTGGCCGTGGTTGGCCAAAATGTGTCGAACCTCTATCCCAGGTTCTGGGGCGGATACAGTCCGCGTGTCGGCTTCTCTTATCAGCTTGGCAACTCCACCCGCAGAGTGCTGCGCGGCGGCTACGGCATCTACAA
>JBAPYY010000777.1:0-4252 GCA_049284975.1 Occallatibacter sp. | reverse complement strand
TCATAAGCCTGCTTCAAGAGGAAGAACTGCGAAGGATCACCGGTCTCCGCGTTGTCGGGGTGAAAGCGGGCTGCGAGAAATCGATAGACGCGGTGGATTGTTTCGGGCTCGGCGTTGGGGCTGATCTGGAGGAACTCGTAATAGTCCGGAATTTCCATCTGCTCTCCGTGGAGACTGGCTTCTCTTCTTTTATAGACCGGGCTCGCAGAGTCTGCTCTTCGCCAGGGTCTGTAGGCACTTATAGGGGACAGCACCCTAAAAAATGCTGGCAGCCCCCAGGGTCAAATATATCCCAGTTGCATCTATTTGCGCTGATCCTATAGTGCGTTAGGACCGTGGAGCGCTTCGAAATCCGGGCTTGGAAGGGGCATGAGGAATGGATTTCTTTTGGTGCGAGTGACGAAAGTCGCTGCCGGTGAGGTCGGCAGTGCCCGATGCTCAAAGAGAAGGAGATCAAAATGAACTCAGCCACACAGACCGTCCGCGAGATTGCTCTGGAACAGCCTTCCTCAATGCGCGTCTTTGAACACTACGGAATTGATTATTGCTGCGGAGGTCGCAAGCCTCTGGCCGAGGCCTGCGCGGCCAGCAAGGTGGAAGTGGACGCGGTGATAGCCGCTCTGGAAGCCGCGGCCACTGTCGCCGTTCCCGAAGCCGAGGACTGGGCGCTGCAATCGATGGAAGAGCTTGTCACCCACATCGTCGCCACACATCACGCTTATGTAAGAAGAGAGTTGCCGCGTCTGGCGGAGTTCGCGCAGAAGGTGGTGAATCGCCACGGCGCAAATCGAGTTGAACTGCCGGCAATTCAAACGGCCTTGTCTACTCTGGAAGAAGAACTGATGCTGCATCTGGCGAAGGAAGAGACCATTCTGTTTCCTTACATCGTGAAGCTGGAGCGCGCACGGACCAGCGGAGCGGCGATGCCTTCGTCTTGTTTTGGAACAGTGGCGCATCCCATCCAGATGATGACGCAGGAGCACGATGCGGCCGGGACCATGTTGGCCGAGATGCGGCGTTTGAGCGAAAACTTCACCACGCCGGCGGACGCCTGCCCGACCTACCATGCCTTTTATGACGGATTGAAGGAATTTGAGCGGGATCTTCACCAGCACATCCATCTGGAGAACAACATTCTGTTTCCGCGTGCGATTGAGGCGGAACTGCATACGGGTGAAAGCCGGTAAGAAGGGCGAGACTGTTCAAGCATTGGCGGTTTCCGGTTTGACCCTTCCCGGTCGAGGGCAATACTTTGAAAGGGTGCGCGTAGCCACCACGTTCGCGCGCCTCGACGAAGGAGGCCGGATGCAGGACAAAAATTTCCCCTGGTTTTGGAAGGGCTTGTTGGCGCTGATGCTGACGGCGATGGCCGTGACAGGCGCGCGGGCGCAGGACCTGAAGAGCTTTGAGCAGAAGATTACGACCAAGGTGCTGGCCAACGGGCTTACGCTGATCATTTGCGAGCGGCCCGAAGCGCCGGTCTTCAGCTACGACACTTTTATTGATGCGGGCGATGTGAACGACCCCTCGGGCGAGAGCGGGCTGGCGCATATGTTTGAGCATCTGGCGTTCAAGGGAACCAGCCAGATTGGCACAAAAGACTACCCCGCCGAGAAGATTGCCCTGGCCAAGGTAGAAGCGGCGAACAATGCCTACGAGGCTGAGTACCTGAAGGCAGTGGGCCGCGACCCGGCGAAGCTGGCCACGCTGAAGAAAGCCTTTCTGGATGCTCAGACCGAGGCGCATAAATACGTTATCCCAAACCAGTTCACCGATGTGGCGGAGCGCAACGGCGCGGAAGGCGTGAACGCCGAAACCGGGCTGGACGACACGCAGTATTTTTGGTCGATGCCGGAGAATCGCCTTGAGCTTTGGGCGTGGCTGGAGAGTGGACGGCTGGCAGACGCGGTGCCGCGCGAGTTCTACAAGGAACGCGAGGTGGTGATAGAAGAGCGGCGGATGCGCACCGACTCGAACCCAATCGGCCGGCTCACCGAACAGCTTCTGGCTACGGCCTACGTGGCGCACAACTACGGCCGCAGCGGCATTGGCTGGCCCAGCGAAGTGAGCCAGATCAACGCCACCGAGGCGATGGAGTTCCACAAGAAGTATTACGTGGGCGCGAACATTGTGATCGCCGTGGTGGGCGATGTGAAGGCCAGCGAGGCGTTGCCAGTGCTGGAGAAATATTTCAGCCGCGTTCCCGCCGGACCGAAGCCGGAAGAGATGACGACCGTCGAGCCGAAGCAGTTTGCAGAGAAAACTGTGGCGATTCGCGAACATACGCAACCGTTTTACATTGAAGGCTACCACCGGCCCGACTATCGCGACCCGGACGATGCGGTCTTTGACGCCATACAGGACATTTTGTCGAATGGGCGCGTCTCGCGGCTCTATCGCAGTTTGGTGCGCGACCAGCAGATTGCAGCCGAGGCTGCCGGTTTCAGCCCTTATCCCGGAGACAAGTATCCCAGCCTTTTTGCGTTTTATGCTGTTCCGCTGCCGAGGCACACACCGGCAGAGATGCGCGACGCCATTCACAAAGAAATTGAAAAGCTGAAGACGGCGGACGTCACCGACGAGGAACTGGCGATGTATAAGACGCGCACTCGCGCCGATCTGCTGCGGGGACTGGCGGACAATCAGGGGTTGGCTAATAATCTGGCCGAGTACCAGACAAGGTATGGGGATTGGCGGGAATTGTTTTTGCAACTGGACAAGGTGGATAAGGTGAGCAAGGCCGATATTCGACGCGTGGCTAATCAGATTTTTGTGACAAGCAACAGGACTGAAGCGTGGATTGAGACGGCTGCTCCCGCGCAGAAAGAGGGAGGCACGCGATGAAGAGCGAAAAACACACCTCAGGGGCTAAAGCCCGGAATCCTTTTGCAGCATTTACGGCAGTCAGGGCTAAAGCCCTGACCTACCAGTCGTGCCCTGATACAGATGGACAAGGTGGGATGGGGTTCGAGGTTTCCCACCCTAGCCGCAAGAACAAAGACGCGGCGAGGGTGGGGCACCCGCAGATGGCCGAGGAGACCTTGCCTCAGGGGCTAAAGCCCGGCCTCGGTTTTGCTGCATTTGCGGCACGACTGAAGTCGTGCCCTTTCAAAACTGCTGAATTAAAGGTTCCGCTCGGCTTGCTAGCCATGATTGTTTTGGCCCTCGGGGGTTGCCACAACACGCAACGACCAGCGGTTCCTGTTGCACCTCAATTGGCGCAGCAGAGCAAGCCGTGGGAACAAATTCCTGTTCCGAAGCTGCACGAGTTCAAGCCGCACCAGCCCACGCGCATCGAGCTGAAAAACGGCATTGTCTTGTTTCTGCAGGAAGATCATGAGCTGCCGTTTGTCTCCGGGTCGGTGCTGATTCCGGGCGGGGCGCGGGACGAGGATGTGGCCAAGACAGGGTTGGTGGCGCTTTATGGGCAGACATGGCGCACCAGCGGCACCGCAAAGATGAACGGCGATGCCATGGACGACTTGCTGGAAGCTAAGGCCGCGCACATTGAAAGCGGTGGAGACGTGGATTCCACAGCCATTTCGTGGGACTCGCTCAAGGGCGACTCCGATCAGGTGTTTTCTCTCGCCATGGACTTGCTGTTTCATCCGCAGTTCAACGCGGAGAAGCTCGAACTGGCGCAACAGCAAATGGCTACGGGGATTGTGCGGCGCAACGACGAGGAAGACGAGATTGCCGGGCGCGAATCGGCCAAGCTGGTGTACGGCGCCAACAGTCCGTATACGCGGCAGCCGGAACTAGCCACCGTTGGCGCGGTTACGGTGGACGACTTGAAGGCGTGGCACGAGCGTACGCTTGGCGGCAAGCTGATTGTCGCTGTGAGCGGCGACTTCGACCCGACGGCGATGGAAGCGAAGTTGCGCGGGGTTTTTGAGGGATTGCCAAAGGCGAAAGCTGAGCCGGCGCGGCACGATGTTTTTGCGGGGCCAAAACCCGGCGTTTACTTTATCGACAAGGAAGACGTGAACCAGTCGAATGTGGAGATTGTGGGACTGGGCACGGACCGGCGCAATCCCGATGTTCCCGCGCTGGCGGTGATGAATGAGATTCTGGGCGGTGGATTTACCAGCCGGTTGTTCCAAAAGATTCGGACCGAGAAGGGCCTGGCCTATGAAGTGGGCGGCGGCTTGAGTTTCGCTTATGACCATCCGGCGGAGTTCCGCGTCGTGGCGCTCACCCAGAGCGCGAACACAGTGGAGGCAACAAAGCTTGCGTTCGACGAGATCAACGG
>JBAPYY010000776.1:0-3687 GCA_049284975.1 Occallatibacter sp. | reverse complement strand
TGCCTTGTGCCGAAACAATTGCGTTTCGGCGTTCCAGAGCGAGTGAGCGCGGAAGGCAAAATACTACGCTCACCAACGGATAAAGAGCTTTCGGCGCTAGCCGAACAGGTGCGCTCGAGCGGCGCTGAAGCCATTGCGATTTCGCTGCTCTTTTCCTTTGTCAATCCTGATACGGAGCGGCGCGTGGAGGCGGCCTTGCGCGGGCTGGGCGTGCCTATCTCCACATCGCACCGGATTCTGCCTGAGTTCCGCGAGTATGAGCGGGCATCGACCATCGTTGTCAATGCGTATTTAGCACCGCGCATCGAGCGCTATCTGGATCATCTGGCGCAGCGCGTGACCGCGGAGCACAACGCTCCGGGAGTGGATGTAATGCAGTCCTCGGGCGGCATCATTCCGGCGCGCCTGGCGGCCGAGCAGCCGGTGCGCACGGTGTTGTCAGGACCGGCGGGCGGGGTCGTCGGAGCCTGCCAGATGGCGCGTTGGGCGGGCTTCGAGCGCATCATCGGCTTCGACATGGGAGGCACATCGACCGATGTATTTCTCGCCGATACGCAGGCGGGCGAAGCGCACCTGACGCATGAAGCGGTGGTGGCCGGCGTTCCCATCGGCGTGCCCATGCTGGATATTCATACCGCCGGGGCCGGTGGCGGGTCGATTGCCCGCTTCGATGCCGGGGGAATGTTACGCGTGGGGCCGGAGTCGGCGGGCGCCGAGCCGGGACCAATCTGCTTTGGGCGCGGAACAAGACCGACGGTTACGGACGCCAATTTTCTGCTGGGACGATTGGACGCGGCGAGTTTTTTGGGCGGTGGTGTGCGGCTGGACCGGCAACGGACCGAGCAGGTCATGAGAGCCGAGAAGGGCTCGCTGGCCACGGTGGAGGAGTTTGCCGCGGGGATTCTGCGCGTGGTCGAGACGCAGATGGAAAAAGCTATCCGGGTGATTTCCATCGAGCGCGGGCACGATCCGCGGCAGTGCACGCTTGTGGCTTTTGGCGGTGGGGGGCCGTTGCACGCCTGTTCGCTGGCGCGGGCTCTGCACATTCCACGCGTGCTGGTTCCACCTATGCCGGGCGCGCTATCAGCGGTGGGCATTCTGCTGGCCGATGCGGTGCGGGATTATTCCCGCACGGTGATGCTGCCGGGCGATGCGATTGAGAATTTGGAAGACGGCTTCCGCGAGCTGGAGCGGCAAGGCGAGGCGGATTTTGCCGCCATGGGCCTGAAGGGAGCGGCGCATCGCAGCCTGGACCTGCGCTACCGACGGCAGGGGTATGAATTAAATGTTGCGTTCGACGGGCAAGCTGTGGCGCACTCCATGGAAGCATTTCACCAACTGCACAGGCAGCGCTATGGTTTTAGCGATGCGGAGCGGCCGGTGGAGATTGTGAACCTGCGGCTGCGCATGATCGCGGCTGCCGAGCCGTACGCGCCTGCGCGGCGCGAGCCCAGGCCCGGAGACGGCAGTGCCGCGCGGGTCGCGGACCGGGAGGTGTTCTTCGACGGCAGATTCCTGACGACCCGTATTTACAGACGAGAATTGCTGGTTCCTGGAGACAGGATTCAAGGGCCGGCGATGATAACCGAATACACCTCGGCCACGGTTCTGACACCGGGCTCCAGCGCCGAAGTCGACGGCTTTGAAAATCTTATCTTGACGATTGCAGACGAGGAGCGCGGATGACGCATCGATCAGCCGATCCGGTGGAGCTGGCGATCTTTCAGAGCGCCATGCACTCCATTGCCGAAGAGATGGGCGCGGCGCTGCGGCGCACCGCGCTTTCGCCCAACATCAAGGAGCGACGCGACTATTCGTGCGCCGTGTTCGACGGCAAGGGCAGGGTCATCGCCATGGGCGACCATATGCCGGTGCACCTCGGCTCCATGCCCATGTCGGTACAGGCGGCGATTGCGGCCGTCGATTTTGCGCCCGGCGACATTGCGATTCTCAACGATCCCTACGCGGGAGGAACGCATCTGCCGGATATCACCATGGTGCTTCCGGTTTTTATTGACGATGGCCAGAAGCCGGAATTTTATGTTTGCAATCGCGCTCACCACGCCGATGTGGGAGGCAGGTACGCGGGATCGATGGGACCAGCGAATGAGATTTTTCAGGAGGGTATTCGCATTCCTCCGGTACACATTGTGCGCGCCGGAAGGTTGGACCGCGAGATGCTCGACCTGATTCTTCTCAACGTGCGCACGCCTAAAGAGCGCGAAGGCGACCTTGACGCGCAGATGGGCGCATGCCGCGTGGGCGAAGAGCGCATCCGGCAGATAGCCGCGAAGTTTGGAGTTACCCGGCTGGAAGCGCTGGTGGAGGAGTTGCTCGATTACTCCGAGCGGCTGGTGCGCGCGGAACTGCGCAAGATGCCGGCGGGCGAGTTTAGTGCCGAGGACTGGCTGGATGACGATGGCGTGACAGAGGCTCCCGTAAAGATTTGCGCGCGCCTGCGCTTCGATTCGGAGACAGGTGATGTGCGCGTGGATTTTACCGGTTCCTCACCGCAGGTGGCGGGCAGCATCAATGCGGTTCGCTCCATCACACTTTCCGCGTGCTATTACGTGCTGCGCTGCCTGCTTCAAGAGGATGCGCCGGCCACGGAAGGAATTCTGCGGCCGCTGACACTGGTGACACCCGAGGGGACCGTCGTCAATGCGCGGCCTCCTGCTGCTGTAGCCGGGGGAAACGTGGAGACATCGCAGCGCATTGTGGATGTGTTGCTGCGGGCGCTGGCGCAGGCGATTCCGGAACGCGTGCCGGCGGCCAGCTCCGGAACAATGAGTAATCTGACCATTGGCGGCACTGATCCGCGCACGGGCGAGCCCTTTGCGTATTACGAGACGATGGCCGGCGGCATGGGCGCGCGGCCGGGGATGGACGGCATCTCCGGCGTGCATACGCACATGACCAATTCGCTGAACACTCCCATTGAGGCTTTGGAATACGCTTACCCTTTCCGCTTGCGGGGCTACGGATACCGAGTTGGATCAGGCGGCGCAGGGAACTATCGCGGAGGCGATGGGCTGATTCGAGAGGTAGAGCTGCTGGCCGATGCTGAGGTGACGCTGCTGGCCGATCGCAGAAAATTCCGGCCCTATGGCTTGCAGGGCGGAGAAGAGGGAGCGCGTGGCGGTGCATGGGTTACGCAGGCCGGGGTCGAGCGAGAGATTGAGCTCCCCGGAAAATGCAGCAGGCAACTCTGCAAGGGAGATGTGTTACGCATTGAGACGCCCGGCGGCGGCGGCTGGGGTAAAGGCTAAAGCTGAAACTAACAGTAGGCCGGTGAATTGGACGGCTATTCTCGCGTCGTCTCACCATGGACATCTACCAGCGGACGGTTACCGAAGAAAGGAGGAGCGCGCAAGCGCTGGCGTTCAACACTCTGATGGGCGTGAAAAGTTCCAGCACCCTTGAGCACCCAGATCTGGAGGAGAAAGAAGAAGTCAAACCTGAGACTGATTGATTTTATTGATAAATATGGTAGGCACGACTGGATTCGAACCAGCGACCTCTTCCGTGTCAAGGAAGCGCTCTAACCAACTGAGCTACGCGCCTGTGGTGCGACATCAGGTAGTCTATCAGGATTGGGAGCGGCTGGGTAGGATGCGCTGCCTCTTCCAGGGCTCATGTTGTACCATCGTTTTCTGACAAAAGTCTCTGCCCGGCCGGCACGTTTGG
>JBAPYY010000775.1:0-5085 GCA_049284975.1 Occallatibacter sp. | reverse complement strand
GGCATCACAACCAGGTCCCGCACATCGTGAAGGCTGAACGAGACGTCGCTATCCGCCAGCACAGTGCCATTCTTTTTCAGATTCCTGTGATAGCTGATTTTGCAGGTCGCCGCATCGGCTTGAAAGTTAGTGGGCTCGCCACTGTATTGATCGATGTAGTCCTTCCCATCTGCATTGTCGTGCGTATAAACGGCAAAGTTAAGCCTTCCGCGCTCTTGCAGCTTGGCCTGGATAAACTGCATGGTCGCGGCCAGCGAAGGGCCGTCGGGTACTGGCTTCGGCGGCGGCGGAACAGGCTGTTGTGCCGAAAGAGTGAAAGCGATGCCGCAAAAGAGGCTCGCAGCGAGCAACTTTCTCATGTTCATGATTTTGCCTCTCTTCCATGGCAAAGGCGGAAGCAGGGGATTTCTCTCTGCTTCTGCCGTCGAACTATCATCTCTGAAGGCTATTTTTGAGCCTGCGGGCTGCTGCTGGCGAAGGCCGACTGAGTTACGCTGGTTTCGGTCTGGTTCGCTTGTTGTTGCTGGGCATCGAGCAGCGATTGCACATTTTCGTTATCCGCAGGAGGCTCATCCGATGGCCGGGGTGGCGGGGCAATGGCCGAGTAAGGCGCGCCTGGCAATCCGCCCTTCCCCTGCTGCGCACGCAATGTTTGCAAGCCTGAATCCAGTTGAGCGCGGAAGTTGTTCTGCATCTCCTGGAGGCTTTCCAGAGGCACGCTCACAGTCACGCCTGCCGGGCAATCGGCCTTTCGGCTGCTTACTACCATCAGGTTCGCTGTTGTTGCGTCGTCTGGGGGTGTTGCCACCAGTCTGATTGTGTCTCCGGCCGATAGCGTGCACTGATGTCCGTCTACGGTGGTTACGTTGAGAGCCTGGCTGGCCACAAATAAATGGTTGGCCGTGAGCACCTGAGGCAAGCCGTCGAGCGCAGGCGCCTCATCAGGCTTCGCCGCCGCTGCATTCTCATAGGCCAGCTGCTGCTGCACTTCTTCCGCGATCATCTGCTTTATCTCCGGAGTGAGGGGAGTATCGACCGGAGCATACGCCTCATCGTCTCCGGGCGCGCCATTATTCCCCGCGTAACCGTTATCCGGGTCTCCGCCAACTGCCTGGTCGTCCATCTGATACGCGGCCTGAAGCGTCTGGCCAATCAAGTAGTCTGTCAGCCAGTAGGCTCCGCTCGGGTATGTGCCCCAGGGGGAAAAGTATCCGGCGTAGAAATCAAACCACGGAGAGCCCATCCAACCCCACCCGAAGGGCATAGCGTCTCCCCAGGGATAATAGGCCCACCCGTAAAACAATGGATCGTAGAAGTAGAAGGGAAGATAGTTGTAGAAAATCCCTCCGTGATAGTGGTAGCCGACGTAAGCGCGCGTGAAGCTTTGGCCTCCGGTCACGTAAGTCCGCTGCATATAGCTGTGGCCGTTGAAGGTGACTGGGCGCTCCAGATATCCGTTGTGCGCGCCGGTCGAGACCAGCCTGCTGTGATCGGGGCGCACGCTGACTACAGTCCTTTGTCCGTGCGGCCCGTGGGCGATATCCATAGTGGGCGTATGCACTGAAGCCAGGTGCCCATCCGCGCGGAATGAGGCGCTCTGTCCATGCGCGCTGAAAGAGGCCAGGGTTCCGTTGGGGCGCAGATTGAACTGGCGTCCGTTGGTTGCGGTCACGGTGAGGCTCTTGTCAGGATGAACGGCCACCTGGCCCGGAGGGATCGACCGCTTGTTGATTCCGGTCATGCCGGTGCGTGCGGTGTTCACCTGGTGCAGCACAGATTGCGATCCAACCGGCCCCAGCGTAGAGTTACCGGCGCCAGGTTTGCCGATGGTCGCGGATGCCGGCACATTGTAGACGGCATGCGTCGCTTCGCTCGATACGCTTGTCGGAGACAGGTTCCGCGGGGCGTATGAGTTTTCACCTGCGGGTGGGGCCGCGGGAGTGAATGTGTTGGCGTGCGAGGTGGGTGGGGCTGCCGGGGTGTAGCTCGCTCCGGTCGGGGCATGGGGGGTGTATGTGGTTACCCCATTGCTTGTCCGCACACCTTCACCGCTGACGCTGGTGCTTCCCGATGGATGAGCATCCGAGGAAGAGCCTGGAGTATAAACGTGCGGAGTGTAGGTTGTTCCGTTCGGGGGATTCCGTGGGCTCGTTGTATTTCCGTTTGGATAGACGCCCGGTGTATAGGTGTGCGTCGTGGCCGGTGGGTTCGGATTCGATGGCCTGACGCCGCCGCCGTTCTGCGGACTGGAAGGCTGCGACGGAGGAGGATTATAGGAAGGGCGCGACGGCGGAGGAGCTGGCGGGTGAAAGGCGGGCGCAGGTGGGTGGTAGGCCGGAGCAGGCGGATGATATGCCGGGGCCGGCGGGTGATAAGCCGGGGCAGGTGGGTGATAGGCCGGAGCTGGAGGCGGATGGTAGGCCGGCGGATGGTACTGTGCGGTCAGGGGCACTGCCGTCACGAAAATCGACATCAGAACTGAGACCCCAAACAGGATTTTGCTCACGCGCTTAGCACTCTTCATCTTTCACCTCACGACAGCCGCTGTGCCAACACCGTTTTCACCTTCAAACCCGGTGTCGAATCAAAAGTTTTGATAAGTCCCGGAAATTATACTACCTGCACCGAATTTAAGGGCGCAGCCGCCCTCCTTCAGCGGCCACGGCCTCCAAAAGCAAGACAGCCAAAACGACTCACTCAACCAATCAGCATGGCAGAGGAACTATAGAACACTTGCTGGAGCTCTGTATGTTCCATGAGGCGCACTCGTAGTTTCTAATTCGCGCTCTTGCCAGTCCCGAAGATTTTTTGCATCAGGCTGCGGTGGTCTTCCGGGTGGTCGCAGGTATCGGTCGGCGCGGTGCCGTCAAGGAATGCGATATCGGCGCTGTCGGGACAGGTGGCGTCGCTGAGCAGATTGCTGACCTTGTCAATACTCACGATTTGCACACCTTCGGGCGCCGTGAATACGTTGGTGTCAGAGTACTGCGGCAGTGTGACCGCTCTCTTCATGAACTCCGCCCAGATGGGCGCGGCGGCGTGGGCACCCTCAATCTTTATGTCGGTGTAGTCGTCGTTACCCACCCACACAATGCAAAGCAGGTTGCTGGTGTAGCCAGCGAACCAGGCGTCGTGGCTGGTGCCGGTTTTGCCCGCAGCCGGCGCGGTGAATCCCATGTTGCGCACGCCAGCGCCGGTTCCGCAGAAATCCAGTCCTCCGACCATGCAGCCATCGCGCCCGTTGCCTTGCAGAACCGCTTCCAACATGTTGGTCATCAAGAAGGCTACTCGTTGGTCCAGCACCTGTTTGGAACTCGGCGTGTAATCGGTGACGACGTCGCCCGTCGCAGTGCGTACACTGGCCAGCATCCATGGATCGAAGTGCAGACCGCCATTGGCGAAAATCGTATAAGCGCCGGCCATATCCAGCGGAGTTGCGTCGTAGGAACCGATAGCCATGGCTGGCGTGCCCTGTGCGCTCTTGATGCCTGCGTCGCGGGCCAGCGCAGCCACGCGATCGAAGCCGACCAGGGAGGCAAGCCCAATGGTCGCATTATTATCTGAACGCATCAAAGCTAAGCGGGCAGTCATCTCGCCGTAATATTCGCCCTCGTAGTTGCGCGGCGTGTACTCGTATTCCGTTCCTGCGCCGTAGGTCTGCTGGGCGTCGCTCAGCATGGTCACAGGCGAGAAAAGCTTCGTCTGACCCGGCAGCATGGTGCCCTCCACCGAGGTTTGAAATGCGGCCGCGTAGACAAACGGCTTGAAGATGGAACCCGTGGGACGGTGCGCGACGGCATGATTCAACTGCGAATTGCCGTAGTTGCGCCCGCCCACCAGCGCCAATATCTGGCCGGTGTGCGGATTCAGCGCCACCAGCGCCACCTGAGGGTAGATATAAGGTATGCCGAGCTTCTTGTCGCGCGCGTGCAGCTTGTCCACCTGCTGGTCGACCACATGAATCGTGCCCTCGACCGCCGCTGTCGCTTCTCGTTGCAGATCAGGGTCGAGTGAGGTGTAGATGCGCAGGCCCTCGCCATTAAAGTCGCGTTCGCCCAGCTTCTGCAACAGTTGGTCGTGCACCAGGTCAACAAAATATGGTGCTTCGCTGGCGTCCACACTCATTGCTCCAAGGTGCAGCGGCTCAGCCTTGGCGCGCTCCGACTGATCCTTGGTAATAGCGCCCGTCTCAACCATCGAATCCAATACCAGGTTTCGCCGGTCGATCACCCGGTCCCCATGGCGGAACGGCGAAAAGTAATTTGGTCGCTGGATCATCCCCGCCAGCATCGCGCAATCGGATACATCGAGTTGGCTCACATCTTTGCCGAAGTAAGACTGCGCGGCTTCACCAAAACCGTTGATGGAAAAACTGCCACGCTGGCCCATCGGGATCTGGTTGGCATACATTTCGAAGATCTGCTGTTTGTTGAAGCGATGTTCCAGTTGCAAGGCGACGATGATCTGGGATATTTTGTACCGAATTGTGCCTGTGTCGGCGACGATGAGCATCTTCGCCAGTTGCATCGTCACTGTCGAGGCTCCGCCGCGGTGCTTGCGATCCCCGATCAGGTCATGCCAGGCCCAGCTGATCATGCTTATATAGTTGATGCCGCCATGCTCGAAGAAGCGCCGGTCCTCGATCGCCAGTACGGCCTGGACAAGGTTCGGCGGAATTTCGTCGTAGGTGAGCAGGCGGCGCTTGGTGCGGTTGGGGTCGTTGCTGAGCCCGGTGATGAGCAGAGGCTCCAGTTCGTAACTCGATAGTGCCTGTCCATGATCGTCTTTAATCGAGTCCACAACTCCGTCGCCAACATGAATCACCGCGCCATCCTGCGCGTGGTATGACTGCGGTCCAGGGTGCACGGTGATGGTTTGCACGCCTTGCTTGTAGGTTCCCAGTTCGGAGGCTTCTGCGGCGCCTTCGGTCGAGTAGCCGGCCTCGCGCAATTCATTCGCGATAAGTTGGATTGATAGCTTCTGTCCGGGGCGAACTTCGCGCGGCGCCGCGAAGATTTTGGCTGTCGAGGCAAAGATGGGCTGCTTCAGCCGATCATCCACAACGTGCTGATACTTGACGTACAA
>JBAPYY010000774.1:0-1676 GCA_049284975.1 Occallatibacter sp. | reverse complement strand
GCGTAAGGCCGCTGGTTCCATGAATCGTAATCACACTGCTCAATCCGGGCATCACGTCTCCCACTGTCAGCGTATCGTTCTTCTCGGATATCGCGCCGCTCTCTGCTTGAACCGCCAAGCGGTTTGTCGCCGAAAATGCAAACTCCGCGGCAATGCCAGGAATTGATTCGAAAAAGACATACTTCTCGCCAGCGAACTTGATTTTCAGAATAGGTTGGGCAGTCGCATAGCGCAGCGTGACACCATCGAGATCCAGGTTCACTGGCCAATAGAAATAAGCGTTGGCGGGAATGGTAATTGGCGTGGCTGGAACGAGTAACGTCTTGCCGGGGACTCGAATTTCAAACTGCGTGCCAGGCCGCGAAGGGAGTTCCTGCTCCCGAACGTAATTGTTCACAAACAAGAAACCGCGTTGTCCATCAAGGCGAACTGAAGCCCGTAAAACGGATGTATCGGCCGGCCCTGCGGGACGTGGCGTTGGCTCTGTCACGCGGGCCGGAGCCAGTTGCGCACCGAAATCCTGGAGAAAATAATTGTCGAGCTTCAACTCCCGCAAAGTCACATTCATCTGGCCAAACTCGCCCAGAGGCGCCTGAAAATCGTAGCCCTTCTCGGGAACGTCGGTTGGATAGCCAGTGCGCTGCGACTCCTGAAGCGAGGTCAGTTTCCCATCCGGATTTTCGCCTCCCTGGTACATGTAGTAGCCGAGAAGATTGGCTCCGGAACCGATCATCACGGGAATCGTCGCCGCCACGTCGCCCACTGCCAGAACCGGTCTGCGGTGATAGGTGTCCTGATTGCCGCCTCCAACTTCCGCGGTGAGAAATGGAGTTGCTGCGCGCAGTTCATCGTCATGCCGGTTGCCGGTTCCGGAATGATCTCCAATTGCTCCCATGTTGGCAGCCACCCTACTGCCAAAGAGGAAAGAATATATTCCGGCCGGAGGAAGAACGCTGGTGCTGGCGTCCCAGGGTGCGTCGGGATACCCGCCGCCATAGATGGGAAGAAACTGGTCGTCAGGTACCACTGCATTGTCCCAACCAGTTACTGTGTACAGTGGAACGTCAAGTCCGCTGTCGAGCGCCATTTGTTTGAGAGCAGCCAGATGTTGCCGCCCCTGCCCTGGGCCATCGAGCGCATATTCGTTTTCTATTTGAATGCCGATCACGGGCCCGCCGTCCTTCCATAGAAGCCCATGAAGCTGTTGGCCGATCTGCGCGAAGAACGGTTTCACTTCGGCAAGATAAACAGGGTCATTTGAACGCACCGCGCTCTTCTTGAGCACCCAGTCGGGCAACCCGCCATTGCGAACCTCGCCGTGGTCCCAGGGACCGATGCGCGGATAGAGCAGCATTCCATGCTTGGCGCACAGTTCGGCAAATCTCCTCAAATCTCTCTGGCCACTCCAATCGAACTGGCCCTCAATCTCTTCGTGATGAATCCAGAAGACATAGGTCGAGATAACCTCGACGCCGCTTGCCTTCATTTTGAGAATTTCTTCTTCCCAATATGCTTCTGGATAGCGCGTGAAGTGAAATTCGCCCATTATCGGGATCCACGGTTTGCCATCCCGCATTAGATACTGGCTATTGACTGTGATCGTGCTTCCGTCAGGCGCATGATTACTGCCAAGCTGTGCAGGAACAGGCATCGGCGCGACATTGGGAGTCTGTGCG
>JBAPYY010000773.1:0-1719 GCA_049284975.1 Occallatibacter sp. | reverse complement strand
AGTTAAGAGAGTCGCTCGAGCCTTACACACCCGAATACGCCGCCACGATCACAGGCCTCGAAGCGGAAACCATCCGCGATGTCGCGCTCCTATACGCGAACGCGAAGAATGCCTTCATCGGATGGACGATGGGCGTGAACCATAGCACGAAAGGAACGGAGACTGTTAACGCGATCAACAACCTCTCGCTGCTGACGCGCAATATTGGCCGCAAAGGCGCTTCGCCGTTCTCCATCACCGGCCAATGCAACGCCATGGGCACGCGCGAAGCGGGATTCACGTCTGGCATTCCCGGGTATCGCAAATTTGAAAGCGCGAAGGATCGTGCAGAGATCGCCGGCCTTTGGAATGTTCCCGTCGAACGCATTCCAACGCAGCGCGGCCTGGCTTATCCCGACATTGTCGAAGGCGCGGTGGCGGGCAAGATTCGCGCGCTTTGGATTCTTGGCACGAATCCTCTGGTTTCATTTCCTAATATCGACGTGCTGAAACACGCGCTCGGCAATCTTGATTTTCTCGTGGTACAGGACGGATTTCATCCCACTCCTACGACCGAGTTGGCCGATCTGGTTCTTCCCGCAGCTATCTGGGGCGAGAAGGAAGGAACGTATACCAACTCCGAGCGCCGCGTGAGCAAAGTGAATGCCGCTGTAGTGCCGCCGGGCGAAGCTCGCTCCGACTTCGATATTTTCCTTGCCGTCGCGGAACGCCTCGGATGCAGAGAAGAGCTTTTTCCGGGCTGGGGAAACCCGCACGATGCATTCGATGAATGGCGCCGCGTCTCTGCCGGACGCCTCTGCGATTACTCAGGAATGACTTACGAACAAATTGAAGCCTCTGGCGGAATTCAGTGGCCCTATCCCGAAGGAACCACTGCGCATCCTTCCACGTCTCGCCGTCTGTACAGCAACGGCAAGTTCGAAACTGCGGATGGGCGCGCGCGCTTGTTGCCGACGAAATGGGAGGCGTTTCCGGAACAGCCCAATCACGAGTTTCCGCTCATCCTCAACACGGGCCGTACGGTCGAGCATTGGCACACGCGGACAAAAACCGGAGCCATCTCGATTTTGCAGCGTATGTCTCCGCGTGCGTGGCTGGAAATGAACCCGAAAGATGCGCGACAGCTGAACCTGCAGGCACACGATCGCGTCGACGTGATTTCGCCACGGGGGCGGGTGAGCCAAATCGAGCTGCGCATCACAGAAATCGTGGCGCCGGGACAGGTATTTCTTCCCTTTCATTTCGCCGAGACGAATGCCAACCAGCTCACGCAAAGCGCGTTCGATCCTATTTCCCGCGAGCCCAATTACAAGCAGTGCGCGGTGCGCGTAGAAAAGACGCCAATGAATGCTGCGCAAGCTCATTCCGATCGATTGCAAACACACGCTGCTAAAGGAGGACGATCATGAATCAGCTAGTTATCATGACTAGCTTTGCCGGCGCTTGAACGCGGGGCTGACAATCTTTACGGGAAACACATGAACGACATGCTATTCAATGCTTGAATAGCCTCAAAAGGCACCCTGTCGTGCCGCAGTTCGATCAAGCGATCTTCATCGCTCTCCGCTGAGCAAACTCGACATTGCAAAGTGTTTCTGTGCGCCGCATGGGCGCCGCGAGTCCGCTTCGTCGAAAAAATCCAATTGCGATAAGGAGTCCTTCATGGACTATGTGATGCCCTCAGAGGTGGCTAATACCTTTGTCTCCGTTGGGGCGGCA
>JBAPYY010000772.1:0-3323 GCA_049284975.1 Occallatibacter sp. | reverse complement strand
GAAGACGCATGGGCGTGCTTACCAGCGAAACCGTGATTTTGCGCACCTGGCCGGTCCACGAAGCCGACCTGATCGTGAGCTTTTTTACGCGCGATTACGGCCGTGTGCGGGGCGTGGCCAAGTCGGCGCTCAAGAGCCGAAAGCGCTTTGGCGGGGCGTTGGAGCCGATGACCCAAGCGCGCGCCTGGTTTGCCGAGCGGCCGGGCCAGGAGCTGGTGCGGCTTGATCAGCTTGAAATTGTCCGCTCGCCGCTTTCCGCGCCGGTCGATCCCGTTCGCATGACGGTGCTCAGTTTTTTTGCCGAGCTGCTGGACGAATCGCTGCCCGACCATGATCCTCAGGAGACGATCTTCCGGCTGCTGGTTTCCGTGCTGGAGCAGACTACAGTGGAGCAGCCGTGGATGCCGCTGACCTATTTCCAGCTTTGGATGACGCGACTCATGGGCCTGCTGCCGGAGATTGGCCATTGCACGGCCTGCGGCGAGGCGCTGACAGCAGGCGAAGCTAGCTTCAATACGCTGGGCGACGGCCTCTTCTGCCCGGTGCATCGCAACGGTAACTCGAGCGGCCTTTCAGTCGACTCGTGGCAACTGGCGCAGCGCATGTTGCGGGCGCCGGTGGCGTCCTTTGCAGCCGAGCAATGGCCGCGGCGGCGCGCGCAGGACCTGCGCCGTTTTACGCTGCAAGCCCTGGAGCGGCATCTGGAGCGCAAGCTGCGCTCGGCTGAGGCTCTTTCGCGGTTCGCGAGCTGACGGACTGGGAGACTGGCGCGGGAAGGCTGATAAAATCTACGCAGTCCCGACCAGAGAGAGAGTTGCCCGTGCCTTCTACCCAGGTTGCATCCCCATCGAAGACCATTCCGCTCACCTTTCAGGAGCTTTTGTTCCGCTTGCAAGGCTTTTGGGCGGAGCGCGGCTGCGTGTTGCAGCAGCCCTATGACGTTGAAGTCGGCGCGGGCACCATGGCGCCGGAGACCTTTCTGCGCGTGCTCGGTCCCAAGCCCTACAAGGTGGGCTACGCACAGCCATCGCGGCGTCCGGCCGACGGCCGCTACGGCGAGAACCCCAACCGCCTCTTCAAGCACACCCAATTTCAGCTCATCCTCAAGCCGCCGCCGGTGAACGTGCAGGAGCTTTATCTGCAGTCGCTGGAAGCCATCGGGATTGACCTCTCCAAGCACGATTTGAAGTTTGAAGAAGACAACTGGGAAGGCCCGACAGTTGGCGCATGGGGAGTTGGCTGGCAGGTGATGATGGATGGGATGGAGATCACCCAGTTCACTTACTTCCAGCAGTGCGGCGGTCTCGATCTTGACCCCATCTGCGCCGAGTTGACCTATGGGCTGGAACGCCTTTGCGCCTTCATGCAGGATGTGGACTCGGTCTACGATGTGGTTTGGGCGCGCGATCCGGAGACCGGCGCGGTCGTTACGTATGGCGATGTTCGGCTGACCGAGGAGTTACAGTATTCGGTCTATAACTTCGAAGACGCCGATGTGAGTAAGTTATGGGATCACTTCAATAGCTATGAGGCCGAAGCGCAGGCGTTGTTGACCCGGGCGAATGCACTGCTGGCGGATGAGAAGGCCAGTGCGGTGGACAAACGGCGCTTTCCGACCATATCGACTTATGAATTAGCGCTCAAGTGCTCGAACCTTTTCAATCTGTTGGATGCGCGCGGGGCGATCAGCGTCACAGAGCGAGTAGGAATGATCGGGCGAATTCGCAACCTGGCCGTGGGCGTGGCCAAGGTTTATGCGGCGCAGCAAACACAGTAGTCGGAGGGAGCAGGAGCCTTCAGGCTCCTGACTTAGTCGAAGGCAAATCGTGGGCTTTAGCCCTGGGTTTTCCGATCACTGATTTTGATATCTGAAAACGCAGAAAGAACTCAAAAATGGCGGATTTTTTGTTGGAGATTGGGTTGGAAGAGGTTCCGGCCCGGATGATTGCCGGAGCCGAGGCCGAGTTAGGCCGCCGCGTAAACGAGTTGCTCACGCGCGAGCGGCTGATTGAGCCGACGGCCAAACTGACCACTTATTCGACGCCGCGCCGGCTGGCTGTGCTGGTCGAAGGCGTGATGGCGAGCCAGGCCGATACCGAAGAGCAAATGACCGGGCCTTCGTGGAAAGTGGCCTTCAAGGACGGCGCGCCGACGGCGGCTGCCGAGGCTTTCGCAAAGAAGGCTGGGGTGGCTGTTGCGGCTCTCGAAAAAGTCACCAACGCCAAAGGCGAATATGTTGGCGCCACGGTGAAGCGGCAAGGACGTGCAGCCTCCGAGTTGCTGGCTGGTGAGTTGCCCAAAGAAGTGATGAGCATTTATTGGGCCAAGAATATGTACTGGCGCGCAGGCAAGCCGGAACGGTTTGTCAGGCCGGTGCGCTGGGTTGTCGCGCTGCTCGATGCGGCGGTTGTTCCGCTGGAGATCGCCGGAATCAAGGCGGTCAATGCGAGCCGCGGTCACCGCATTCTGCACGGCGACCAGCCCGTGGTTCTTGATTCACCAAAAGGCTACGCCGAAGCATTGCGCAAGGCCTTTGTAGTGGTTGATGTGGCCGAACGCAGGTGGTCGATTCAAAAAGCTCTCGATGCGGCCACGCGGACTGTTGCCGGCGCGCGCTGGCGCGAGGATGAGCCGCTGATTGAAACAGTGGTGCATCTGACCGAATGGCCTTCGGTCGTGCTCGGCGATTTCGAGCCTGAGTATCTTGCGCTGCCGGAAGAGGTTTTGGTCACGGTCATGCGCGACCATCAGAAATACTTCGCGGTCGAAGATGCAAACGGCAAACTGGCTCCGCATTTTCTGGCTGTACTCAACATCAAGGTGGATGCCGAGGGCGAAGCTGTCATCCGCCACGGCAACCAGAAGGTTCTGCGCGCACGTTTCAAGGATGCACGCTTTTTCTGGGACTTCGATCAGAAGACGCCGCTCGTTGACCGCGTCGAAAGTCTGAAAAATGTCACCTTCCAGAAGGAGTTGGGTAGCTACTTCGATAAGGGCGTCTGGACCAATACTGTCGCTGAAGGTCTGCATGAGGTTCTGCAGGCCAAGGGTTTTACTAGCTACGACCATCTTCAAATGATCAAAGCTGTCCGACTTGCCAAGACCGATCTCACCGCGGAGTTGGTAAAGGAATTTACTGAGTTACAAGGAGTCATCGGCGGACTTTACGCGAGGGCCCAAGGCCTCGGCGAAACCGTGGCGACTGCAATCTACGATCAGTACATGCCGGCCTCGGTCGAGGACTCGATCCCTGCGACAGTCGAAGGACAACTGCTGGGGCTGGCGGACCGCATCCAGACTATCAACGCCATGTTCGGCATTGG
>JBAPYY010000771.1:0-2338 GCA_049284975.1 Occallatibacter sp. | reverse complement strand
TGACTTAATAGAATAGACCTAATTAGAACCTCGCTAGAGGTTCATGCCGGAGCGACAGACAATTACCCTAATCGTCGGCCTGTCCAAGAGCCGCCTCAGTTCGCGTGGCCACATGGCCCGTCGATTTGCGCACCACCAGCCTGGGATAGACGGTGATGGCGGCCGGGTGCGGATGAGGTATATCGTCCCGTATGAGTCCCAACAGCGTGCTGGCCGCGGCTTGTCCCATACCCCGCAAAGGCTGATGAATCGTGGTCAATGGCGGATTGTTGGTCGAAGCTACAAGCACGTCGTCAAAGCCGACCACCGATAAGTCTTTGGGAATGCGTAGGCCCGCTTCCTTCAGGGCGACGATAGCGCCAATCGCCGTAATGTCGTTGAAGGCGAAGATCGCCGTAAAGGGCTGCCCAGTGCCAAGCAGTTCTCGTGCTGCCCCAATCCCCGGCTCAATGCCTGCCTCCGGGCTTTGCAACTGTACCACTAGCCGCGAATTAACTTCAATGCCCAGGCTCCTCGCCACATCCACAATCGCCCTCCAGCGCGGTTTTGTATCCGAGCTGAAGGGCTGTCCTTTGATGAAGGCTATTTGTTTATGTCCCAGCATTTGCAGATGCGATAGCGCCTGATGCGCGGCCCGCTCATGGTCCAATTCAATGTTGATGACTCCTTCGCGGCGCGTGTGGCCTGACACCGAGACGAGAGGAACCGGCAGCATCTCTTCAATAGCTGAATCCACGGCAATGATGCCTTCCACGGAGCGGGCCAGCATCATGCGCGGATAGCCTTCCAACAGTTCAGCGCGGTGCCGGTGGCTTACCACAAAGTAGAAGAAGCCGTCTTTCAGCAACTCATCTTCAATCCCGCTCAGCACGGCCGTCGAGTAGCCATCGCTGATCTCCGGCACAATCACGCCAATCGTGTAGCTTCGCTTCTGGCGCAGGCTTCGGGCCACGGAGTTGGCCGTGTAGCCATAAAGCGCCGCGGCATGAAGCACGCGCTGTTGCGTCTCTTCCGCAATGCGGTGCGCCCCACCCGCGCCATTGATGATGCGCGACACGGTGGACTGCGAGAGTTCCAGAATTGCAGCGAACTCTTTCAGTGTGATCGGCTTGAGGGTTTTCTTCACCACAGAGTTATTACCCAAGCATAGCGCGCCAGAGCAAGCAGACGCGGACAAAAGTACAATTCTCCGCTCCTGCCCGGCCAGCTAAAACGGAGTCGTGCGCAACAGGTCGCGGAAAAACTCATAGAACGTGTTTCAAGAAGCCGCTTTGTATCAGGGCACGACTTTTAAGCCTGCGGAAAAACTCAAAACGGAGGGAGGCGGGGGTTTCAACCCCCGCATAAAGCCAGCAAAATCAATGCGGGCTTTAGCCCTAGAGGGATGTTCTCCGCCGATTTCACTCGAATTCTCGAGTTCTTCCGCAGCCGTGCGCAAGCCGTCTCAGCTTGCCAGCCCCTGCCCATGAAACCCAACCAGTTGCATAGCACTCACACATTCGCGGTTGCGCATGAATGTGCTCCACACCAAGTCGGAGCGCAGATTCTCCGCCATCACCACCGAGATGCCCTGATCGATCCCCAGCACATCCGGGTCATACCAGTTAGCCGCAGGATGAAAGGCGTCCACAAAGCCGTAACGCCCCCACGCCTGCTTTCCCCATTTCGAACGCATCGCGCGCAATACTGAAAGGCAATCGGCGGGCACAAACGCCAGTGAGCCGGCAGCCGCGCAGGGGACAACCGTCCCATCAATTCGCCCCTGTGCGGGTGGTCCGCCCCATGCGGTATATCCCCGCGCTGAATCTGACGCCGTGACGCCCCAGTAATCCTCGCTGTACCATTTCGAGTAAGAAAGTCAAAACGCCTTGAGTGCCCGCGTCGCCGTCACGGAATTCTGAAAGTAATCCGCATAGGCGTCGCGCTTCCCGCGAAAGTCATACCATGCCTGCGAGTACTGATGCGTAAACAAAGGATCGTTTCCGCTGATGTAGTCATATCCTTTGTAATGGATTACTGGCCGCGTGAAGTTATTCCAGTAACTCGGCGCCACGGGATGAGTGGGCGAACCAATCGCCAGCAGGTAAATCATCATTAACTCACAATAGCGCGACCAGCGCGAGGTCAGGAAACCCGTGTCCGGCTTCCATCCCATTGAGAACGCTTCGCCGCCGTTAAGCATCCACGGCCAATCCACCCGCTCATAAATCTGCTGCGCCAGCGATTGAATCCGTGGATCATCGAAGTGCGCGCGCGCCGTCAGCACGCCGCATAACAGCAGCGACGTATCAATCGAGGAAAGCTCCACATCGCGAAAGCGCTCACCCGTCTCAATATC
>JBAPYY010000770.1:0-2424 GCA_049284975.1 Occallatibacter sp. | reverse complement strand
GCAAACTCCAGTTACGCTGGTCGAGGGACCGTGGGTCCATGGCGGTTGGATGCACAACGACGGCGACCGTCTCGGAGATATCGCGTTCAACTCCAAAACTGCCGAGTACTTCCGCATCCACATCCAGTTCCCTTTCTTCGAGCATTACCTCAAAGGCAAGGGCGAGGCGCAACCCAAAGCGGTTGTCTTCCAGACCGGCGCAAACGTCTGGCGCAGCTTTGATGCCTGGCCGCCCCCTGCTGCACAGCCCCGTACACTCTACTTCCGCGCCGGGGGCAAACTCAGCTTCGATCCACCCACTGAAGCGACCGGCGTCGACGAATACCTGAGCGACCCCAACCATCCGGTGCCGTTCGTGGGCTATACCACTGACACCGTGCCGCAGCGCTACATGGTGGACGATCAGCGCTTTGCCAGCTACCGGCCGGATGTTCTCGTCTACCAGACCGAGCCGCTTGAAGAAGATGTCACCATTGCCGGACCAATCTCACCCCGGCTCAAAATCTCCAGCTCGGCCACGGATTCGGATTTCGATGTAAAACTGATCGATGTTTATCCCGACAACTACCCGGACCCGGACCCTGGCATGCACGGCGACAAGCACATGCTTGGCACGCCGCCCGTGCACATGGGGGGCTATCAGGAATTGGTGCGCGGGGAACCTTTCCGTGCCAAATTCCGTTCCAGTTGGGAGAAGCCCGAACCGCTCACGCCGGGCAAGCAAACCGAAATCAATTTCACCATGCCCGATCTTTTCCACACCTTCCGCCGCGGCCACCGTATTATGGTTCAGGTCGAGAGTTCCTGGTTCCCGTTGACGGATCGCAACCCGCAAACCTTCACCGACATTCCGAGCGCGCAGCCAGAACAATTCCAGAAGGCCGCTGAACAGGTCTTCCGCCAGAAGGACGCCGCCAGCGGAGTGCAAGTGCTGGTGATGCCAAATTGAAGGGGAATTAACGTGGCTGGCGGAGTTAGCGGAACTATTAGAATTAACTCCGCTAACAACGCTAACCGCGCGAACTCCGCAAATTTATGAGGACCCAATATGTTTTCCCGTAAAATTCACATCTCCCTCATCCTGCCCGCTGCACTGCTGCTCGCCGCGGGATCTGTGATTCACGCCGAAGAAGGCATGTGGACCTTTGACAACCCGCCGTTGAAGCAGTTGGCGGCCAAATACAACTTCCATCCCACGCAGGCCTGGCTCGACCATATCCGCCTCTCCAGCGTGCGCCTCAACGACGGCGGATCGGGCTCGTTCATCAGCTCTGACGGCCTCCTGCTTACCAATCATCACGTGGCCCGCGGCCAGTTGCAGAAAAATTCCACCGCCGATCACGATTACGTGCGTGACGGCTTTTATGCTCCCACGCTCGATGCCGAGATGAAGTCTCCCGATCTCGAAGTAAACGTGCTGGTCGGCATGACAGACGTTACGGCCCGCGTGCAGGGCGCGGCCAAAGGCATTGCCGATGAGGCCAAGGCGCTCAAAGCCCGCGATGCAGAGATAGCCGCCATCGAAGACGAAAGCACAAAAAAGACCGGCCTCCGCTCCGACGTGGTTTCGCTTTACCACGGCGGCGAATACTGGCTCTATCAATACGAGAAATACACCGACGTGCGCATCGTCTTTGCGCCCGAACAGCAGGCGGCCTTCTTCGGCGGCGATCCGGATAACTTCACTTATCCGCGCTACGACCTCGACATGGCCATATTCCGCGTCTACAAGGACGGCAAGCCGCTGAATACCCCGAACTATCTCCATTGGAGCGCCAAAGGCGCGGCGCCGGGCGAACTCGTGTTTGTCTCCGGCAATCCCGGTTCCACCGAACGCAATGACACCATGGCCCAATTGCTCGTCGAGCGCGATGTCAGAGGCCCGGCCATCACGGAGTACATTGAGCGTCGCATAACCGACGCGCAGGCCTTTGCCGCAAAGGGGCCAGAGCAGGCGCGCCTTGTTGGCAGCACCATTTTTTTCATGCAAAACGGCCTGAAGGTTTACCAGGGCCGCGCCCAAGCGCTTGCTGACCCCGCCATTCTGGCCAAGAAGCAGGCCGAGGAAGACGACTTCCGCGCCAAGGTGGATGCCAATCCCGAATGGAAAAAGGAATACGGTAACGCATGGTCCACCATCGCCAGCGCAGAAGAGAAGGTGAAGCCGGAATTCAAGACTCTTCTTTTCCACCGCAACGATAGCCAGCTCTTCGCCATCGCGCTCAACATCGTGCAATACGTGACGGAAATCAAGAAGCCCGATGGCGAGCGTCTCGACCAATTCCACGAAGCCGGCCTGGAATCGCTCAAATATCGCATGTTCTCGCCGGCCACGATTTATCCCTCCACGGAAAAGCTTTATATGTCCACGAATCTCAAACTGGCCCAAGAACAACTGGGCAAGAATGACGCCTGGGTGCAGGC
>JBAPYY010000769.1:0-1817 GCA_049284975.1 Occallatibacter sp. | reverse complement strand
GCCCCTTTCGCGCAAACGCCTCACGATGCACGTCCAGCGTTTCCTTGAGACTCGCCGTTGTGGTTACTGCGATTTCCATCTCTTCCTGCGCGCCGCCTGGTGTTGGCACCTCGGTCCCGATGACGTAGACCGGCTTGCATGCAACGCCTCGCGCCGCAACCTCGGCCACCTCGCATAGCCGAGCCGCGCGGTTCGCTATTTCTGCGCTCGCGAGGTTTCGTGGATCGTCGCCGCACGACATACTCGCGTCGAGATGAATCTTGCTGAATCCCGCCGCTGCATAAGCAGAAACCATCGCGCAAGCCTTGTCCATGGCCGTTGCCGCTGATTCAGCTCGCCACGGGTTTGGACCCAGATGGTCCCCACCGAGAAGCAGCTTCTCTGTAGGGAAATGCATTTCCTCCGCAATGCCAAAAACATAGTCTCGGAATTGTGCTGGCGTCATGCCGGTGTATCCGCCTTCTTGATTCACCTGGTTACATGTCGCTTCAATCAACAGCGGACTTCGATCATCTGACGCCTGCGCAAATGCGGCCTCAAGCACCAGGCGATTCGCTGAGCAGACCGAATATATACCCCGACGTTCCCCCGCGCGATTCTCTTTCAAGAGTGCGCATACTTCATCGACGGAAAAATGAGATCTCTCCGGTTCCTCAAAATCGCGTGTCTTATTCAGCATTCGAAAGATTACCCTCCATTAGTCATGTCCTGCAAGAAATCTTATTTCTGCTCACGCCTGGCGCGGGTTTCTCGCTTAGGTTCTTCAATGACTCTGGTCGAAGATGGTTTACTGAGCCGCATTTACCAGACGGGAAACCTCTTTGTTCATGGAACAAGAGTGTTTTGCCGCCAGTGCTGCTCAAAGAAGCTCTGGCGGTAGGCAGAATCATTGAAGGCTTCTGTGCCGCCAGGGCGCGTGACGGATAAGCCCCCCGTCAAATTTCCATAGGCAACACAAGTCTCCAGAGGAGCATGGCGAACCCATTGATGTAAAAATCCGGCATCAAATGTATCGCCTGCGCCCACTGCATCTTTCACATCCACATTAAGCGCTGACACGTCGACCCGCCGGCCTCCTTCGTATGCGGAGGCCCCACGCGCTCCGCGTTTCACAACCAGCAGCGGCACTCTTGCTGCAACAAACTCCGCCGCATCCTCCACCTTGGCTAGCTGCTTCAACTCCTCCTCAGTGCAAAACAACACATCAAGCAGTGGTAGAACATTCTCCAGCAAACCATCCCACTTACCTTCCGGATCGTCATTGGGATCGAGGGAAGTAGTCAGTCCGCGCCGCCTCATCTCCGCGAATAGCATTGGGATATCAGGAAAGAGTTTGCGCTGCAAAAAGGGTGACGATAAATGAAAATGCTTTGCTGCCGCTAAATGATCGAAATCCAGGTCCTCAATCCCCATTTCAAACATCGTGCCAGGGTAAGTAAGGATGCGCCGGGTCGTCGCAAGGGGGAGAATAATAGTTATTCCCGTGTTGATGCCGGAAGTTGTGCGGACAACATGACTGAGTTCCACACCCGCCTGCCTCAGGCTCTCGCAACACATCTGCCCCAGAACATCGCTACCGATCTGCGAACTAAAAGTAACTTTGGTGCCTAGAAGCGCCAAATTGTGCGCGAGAATAGCGGACGAACTGCCAAGCGTGAGAGTAAACCCGCTCGCCAGGATTTCGCGTTCTTCCGGCAATTCGCGCGGCAACCCGTAGACAATCAAATCAGGATTGATCTCTCCTACAATAGAAACATCTGGTCGCCAAGGCGCGTCTTCGTGCGCGTTTATATCAATCGAGTCCATCTTCTCCATCC
>JBAPYY010000768.1:0-4173 GCA_049284975.1 Occallatibacter sp. | reverse complement strand
TAAGTAAAGAACGCGGAGCCGGAGATCTCAGGAAGCTTATAATCCGCCTCGTCGAGAAGGCCCGCTCTCCAGAGTCCGTCCGTTCCTTGCAGAGACGCGATCTTCTGTGCCATCTGCTGGAACTGCGCAACATACTTTGGCCGGGAGGGGTAGTCGACCGGCATCTCCGCCAGCACGCGCGCAAGTCCGGCAAAAACCCAGCCGTTACCGCGCGACCAGAAGACGCTGTTGCCGTTTGCCTCGTGCGCGTTAAAGTACGTCCTGTCGCGAAAGAACAAGCTGTCCTTCGGACTGTAAAGCAAGTCGGAGGTAATCCACCATTCGTGATCCATGAAGTCAAGGTACTTGCGATCACTGGTCGCCTTGCTCAGTTTGGCAAGAACGGGCGGAGCCATAAACAATGCATCGCACCACCACCAGAGCGGCTTCTGTGGATCGTCAGGCAGTTGCATTACCGCGTCCATGCGCTCCTTGATAGGGGCAATCATGGCTGGATCATGGTAGCGGGAATAAACGTCCAGATAGGTTTGGGCGACTGCCAGATCGTCCGCATGCGCGAGGCGCGGGCCAGGCTGCCAATCAAACTTCTTCCCTGCGAAAAGCATAGCGTCCTGATATTTCTTGCCGTTTGCGGCTTCGGGAACGGCCATGAAACCTGCGTAGAGCGCGGCAAAAGTCCAATCCCGGTTGAAGCCTTCAGAGGCTCGCGCCAGTTGCCAGTCGGCAACCTTTTCGATTGCGCGGCTAACATCTTTGCGTTTGAGCGCAGGCGAAAGATCAGATGCGAGAGGAAGAGGAACAGCCGGCGCATCTCCAACCCAGGGATTGTCCGAAGGCCTGGTCGATTGACCGAAAGAAGCAGAGGAACATAGGAGCAGCGCAAGCGCAGCTATTACTACGACGTCTGACAAATGTTTCGACAAGCGCACCAAGTAGGGTCCGTCATTCGCTTGATTTATGTGGAAGGAGCGAGTAGCGCAGCCAGGCAACAGTTGCGGAGATCCGTCGATAGTCATACCATACCCTTCCGACGATAACGTTATCTATTAATGTGAAGATTACAGCAGGGGCGAGAGTAGTGTCAACCGCGCAGCGAACTCTACGATTCGTCGTGCTGTCAGCGCTTCGATGCTCGCGGGAAGAGAACTATTCCGCCAATGCTGCTCGTTCCTCGCGTAAACCGGGCCAGTGACGCGCTCGTGTGCGACCGCATTGCCTTCTCCACTGTGAGTTTGGTATCGTTATTGCTGAAAAGGAGCCGCGATGAATGATTTACGCGCTCAGATAAAGCCTCCGGCCAGTGTGCGATGGGATTGCATCAGCCTGGGCGAAGTGATGCTGCGGCTCGATCCTGCTGAAGATCGAATCCACACTGCGCGGAACTTTCGAGTTTGGGAAGGCGGCGGCGAGTATAACGTGGCTCGCGGATTGCGTCGCTGCTTTGGCCTCCGCACAGCCATCGCGACGGCTCTTGCGGACAATGCGGTCGGCCGGTTGGTGGAAGATCTAATGTTGCAGGGAGGCGTGGATCAGGAACTGGTGCGATGGGCTCCCTTTGATGGAGTCGGCCGCGCAGTTCGCAATGGTTTGAATTTTACCGAGCGCGGTTATGGCGTACGTGCGGGACTGGGTTGCTCTGACCGGGGAAATACGGCGGTCTCGCAACTGAAGCCGGGAGACTTCGATTGGGGCGCGATCTTCTGCACAGAACGCGGAGCGCGCTGGCTTCACACAGGCGGCATCTTTGCAGCGCTTTCTGATACGGCAATTGACGTGGCTGGCGAGGCGATGAACGCGGCGGGGAATGCGGGGACGGTAATCTCCTACGACCTGAATTATCGCGAATCTCTCTGGAAATCGATCGGAGGCAAGCAGCGCGCGCAGGAAGTGAATCGAGAACTGGTGCGCAAGGTTGATGTTTTGTTCGGCAATGAGGAGGACTTCTCCGCGATGCTCGGCGTCGAAGTAGAAGGCGTGAGCCAGGGCTTCGACGAGTTGCCGGTGGAGAGTTACGGCAAGATGCTACGCGATCTCTCGAGCGCCTATCCGAATTTGAAGATCATTGCATCGACGCTGCGCACAGCGCACACGGCATCGGAAAACGGCTGGGGCGCGATTGCGCTGCACCAGGGAGGGATTGCCGTTGTGCCGCAACGGAACATTGGCATACTTGACCGCGTGGGCGGAGGCGATTCTTTTGCGTCAGGGCTTATCTACGGGTTGCTTGCCGGCAAAGATGTGGAGTGGGCGGTGAAATGCGGCGTGGCGCATGGCGCGCTGGCGATGACAACTCCCGGCGATACAAGCACCGCCAGCCTGGCTGAAGTGCTGCGCGTGATGGGCGGAGGCGCGGCCCGAATTTCGAGATAATTTATTCCCTCAACGCAGGATGTCGAACATCCGGAAAGAGTGTGATCCCGTGAAAATGCTGCAAATGGCGGACGCGGTTCGCTACCGCACAATGACGACCGAGGAATTGCGACAGACGTTTTTGCTCAGCGATCTTTTTCAACCTGGCAAGGTATGCCTGACTTATGTCGATCTTGACCGCACGGTGATTGGCTCCGCTGTTCCAACCGGCGAACCACTGCCGCTGCTGACTGACGACGCGCTCAAGGCCACGTACTTTACCGAGCGCCGCGAGCTGGGCATTCTCAATATTGGCGCGCCGGGAACGGTCACCGTGAATGGCGCGGCGCATGAATTGAAGCAACTTGATGCGCTGTATGTGGGCCGGGGGAACGAGAAGGTTGTTTTTTCCAGCGCTGACGCGAAGCATCCGGCGGAGTTCTATTTGCTGAGTTATCCCGCTCACGCCGTGCATCCTACCAAGCTGGTTCACTCGGCTGATGAGGCAAAGACAACTCTCGGCTCTGCGGAAACCGCCAACCTGCGCGATATCACCAAGGTCATTCACCTTGAAGGCGCGCGCAGTTGCCAACTGGTAATGGGCTTTACGCAACTGGCCTCCGGAAGCGTGTGGAACACCATGCCGGCGCACACGCACATGAGGCGGTCGGAGGTCTATTTGTACTTCAACATCGCGGCGGACCAGCGCGTGGTTCACCTCATGGGCCCGGGCGATGAGACACGCCACATTGTGATCGCGGACAAGCAAGTCGTCGTCTCTCCAGGCTGGTCGATTCATGCTGGCGTTGGAACCAAGAACTATTCTTTCTGCTGGGGAATGGGCGGAGAGAACCAGGCTTACAGTGATATGGATCCGTTAGCGATTGCCGATTTGAAATAGCTGGAGAGCGTTGCAAATGATTCTGGAACGATTCAGCCTGAAGGGAAAGACAGCGTTGGTGACGGGATCGTCGCGCGGACTGGGTGCGGCGATCGCGCTTGCTCTGGCAGAGGCCGGGGCGGACGTGGCTGTTCACGGATCGCGCGCGGTTCCGCAAGCGACGCGGGACCTGGTGGGCAAAGTTGGAAGAAGATCTCTCGATCTGGTGGGCGATGTGAGCGATGCCGCGGTTTGTATGGCGCTAGTGGAAGAGACGGTTGCACATTTCGGCCGCATCGACATTCTCGTCAACAATGCAGGGATAATCCGCCGCGCGCCTGCTATTGAACACTCCGAAGAAGACTGGAAGGCAGTGATCGACACTGATCTGACCAGCGTATTCCGGCTCACGAAGCAAGCTGGAAAACATATGCTCACGCAAGGATCGGGAAAAATTATCAACATCGCTTCGCTGTTGACTTTTCAGGGCGGGGTTTTTGTTCCCTCCTATGCGGCGGCCAAGGGCGCAGTGGGACAACTGACGAAGGCGTTCGCCAATGAGTGGGCATCAAAAGGGATTAACGTAAATGCGATCGCACCGGGATACATGGCCACCGATAATACGGAAGCGCTGCGGGCAAATCCTGAGCGGTCGCGACAGATATTGGAACGGATTCCGGCAGCGCGGTGGGGCAGCGCCGAAGATATGGCAGGCGCGGCTGTGTTTCTTGCATCAAGCGCCAGCGACTATGTGCACGGCCACGTAATGGTTGTCGATGGCGGATGGCTCAGCCGGTAGACATGTCAAATTCACAAACGTGTGTTGATCAAATTACGAGGTGCTTGATGAGAATTGGAATTGCAATCATAGCCGCGGCCGCGTGCGTGTTGCCGATGGCTCAAGCGCAGACGCTGACGGCAGACCGGACTACACAAAGCCAGAT
>JBAPYY010000767.1:0-3049 GCA_049284975.1 Occallatibacter sp. | reverse complement strand
TTCTGAGCGGATGTGGCGAGAAAACAGCCTTGCAGGTTTTATAACTCGACGATTTTCAGAGGTTCCTTAGGTACTCATTAGTTTCGCCCGTAGCGCCATCTTCAGGACTACATTTGGAGCCCGATGCACAAACACACACCGACGGCCGAAAAATCTGAACATGTCCCAGCTCAAACGGGTGAGGCGGTTCTGGAAGCGTTCCAACTACGGAGTTCCGGGCGCAGGTGGGACCGGCGCGGCGGCGTGTGCATTCGCAATAGCGGGGTCTTTCAATTCCTTGCGCGCCCGCTTGCCGTGCGGGCCGTCAGGATCGTAATCGAGCAGCTTCAAGTAATTCGCCTTTGCGGTGGCAAGATCGCCGAGGTGGTGTTGCGCCTCGGCCAGTCCCCAATAGACCTCGGGGTTTTCCGGGTCGAGCACCAGAGCGGACTCGAAGCGCGAAAGAGCAGCTTTCCAGTTCTTAGTCTGCAAATAATAGCCGCCCACATTGATGTCCTCAGTTGCGGCCTCCTCGTGGGTTGGCTCCTTGAAGAGAAGCTTCTTTTTCTTTTCCGGCTGATCGTCTTCCGGCTTGGGAAGCAACCTCTCCAAACCGGAGAGGCTGGAACTCGATGCCTCGCCCTGGTCACTGTCGCTGGCTGACGCGGGGTCGTCCGGACTGCGTATCGGGTCGAGGTCGTCGCCTGGCAAAGGAGGGGCAGCGTTGTTTCCGCCGTAATAGGCTCGCTCGGGCAGCGGCGGCGTGACCTTTGAGGGCATCACCGGAACATTGCTCGTATCTTCGGGAAAGGGATTGGCGCTGGATTGCGGGGCCGTTGCCGGCTTTTGGCCTTCTGTGGCGGGTTTGCTCTGTCCATTTGCCTGCGAATCGCCGGGAGCGGGACTCTGCGCAAGCGCCACCGCCAGGCTACCCGCCAGACAGCCGACCATGACCAGTGCAAATGGGAAAAACCGCTTCATCACACCAACCTCATGCCCGCAATGGTAGGATGCGGTTCATACAGTTCCAAAAGAAAGCATCGCACACTTGCATGGCACTCATCATCCGAGCCTCTGAGATTCACGCCTCCGGCTGCTACACCACCACGGCCATCCGCAAAGGCGCGCGCGTGGCCGAATACACTGGACCCCTGCTCACAAGGGCCGAGGCTGATGCCGCCTACAAGAACGCGCGCATTACCTATCTGTTTGGACTCGGCGACGGCTCGATGGTTATCGACGGCCATTGCACGGCGATGTACATCAACCACAGTTGCGCCCCCAACTGCGAGACCGTCGAGAAAGCCGGTCGTGTGTGGGTCAAGGCAATCAGGAACATCGCCGCAGGCGAGGAGCTTACATACGACTATTGCCTTTACGACGGCGATGAAGATGGAGCCGTCTGCAATTGCAGAACAGCCAATTGCCGCGGGACGATGTACTCGCCGGATGAGGTGAAACGGCGCAAGGCCGCGGCAAAGAAGGCGCTGAAGAAAGTTGCCAAGAAAGGGCATAGCAGAACCAAGACCCTGAACAGCGCTAATGATGTTCAGGCGCAAAATTAACCTTAATCGTCTTCAAGAAGATTTCAACGGGTATTTTCCACCTCTCCGCCCAAGCCCCGGAACGATACAATCGCCACTAGGCCGTTTTGCGAACCAGGTAGGCCGAGGGAGCGGGTTGAGCGATGGGTTATCAGGTTCTAGCCAGGAAATACCGTCCGCAGTGCTTTGCCGACGTGGCCGGACAGGACCACGTGACGCGGACCCTGCTGAATGCGCTCTCGCAGAACCGCATCGCGCACGGCTACATCTTTTCAGGCCACAGAGGCATCGGCAAAACGACCATCGCGCGCATTGTGGCGCAGGCGCTGAATTGCCGCAGTGAAGTTGGCAGCGCAGAGCGGCCAACGCCCGAGCCTTGCGGAGCTTGCGATTCTTGTGTAGAGATTCGCCAGGGCAACGCGGTGGATGTGATCGAGATTGACGCGGCGACCAATCGCGGCATCGACGAGATTCGCGAACTCAGGGACGCTGCACGCTACGCGCCGTCGCGCGATAAGTACAAGATTTATATCCTCGACGAAGCACACCAGATTACAGATGCGGCCTTCAATGCCCTGCTCAAGACTCTGGAAGAGCCTCCGGCGCACGTCATCTTCATGATGGCCACCACGCAGCCGGAGGACATTCCGCAAACCATCCGCTCGCGCTGCCAACACTTCAGCTTTCACGCGGTCAAGTTCGACGACATTCTGGCGCAGTTGAGGATGATTGCCGGGCAGGAAGAAGTGGTTGCCGAGGACGCTGCGCTGGCTTTGCTGGCCGAGGCAGGCGACGGCTCGATGCGCGATGCGCTCTCGATCATGGATCAGGCAATCGCGTCTGCGCCGGTGGAGAACGGTAAAGCTGTGCTCTCAGCCGCGCAGATTCGCGAGCTGATGGGCGCGGTGCCGAATGCCGTCTTCGAGCGGCTGCTGGAGGCAGTGGCTGCGGGGCAAAGCGCCGAACTGATGGAGCAGCTGAACGTGCTGGTCAATGCCGGCCACAGTCCTTCGTCGCTGGCCCGGCAGATGGTTCGCTACCTGCGAAATGCGCTCATGGCTAAGCTTGGGGGCGAACAGACGGAACTGTTGCAAATAAGCGGCGATGAACGCGCGCGGGCGGGACGAACCGCGCTTTTGTTTACCGAGGAAGAGCTGACGCGCACCTTGCAGATTGTTCTGCGCACCTTTGACGATTTGAATTACCGGCAGGAGCAACGTTTTCATTTGGAGCTCGGTCTGCTCAAGCTGATTCATGCGCAGCGGCTGCTGCCGATTGAGGAGCTTTTGAGCGGCGTGAGTGCTGTGTGCCCGGCGGTTCCGACCGCATCTCCAGCTTCTGCGCCACGGCCCACTGCGAGCCAGACACGGCCAGCGGCATCGCCAGCAGCTTCACCGCTTTCTCCTTTTGGCTCGACAGGCACGAGTTGGAACACGGGCTCCAAGGGCTCTGATCCTGTTATGGATAACAGCGTCAAGCCGGCTTCGGCGTCTTCGCCGGTCGTAACCATGGAGCGCCCGAACGTC
>JBAPYY010000766.1:0-1934 GCA_049284975.1 Occallatibacter sp. | reverse complement strand
GTCTATCTCCCTTGGAACCCCCAAACCCCATAGCTGCTTCGGAACGGTTGCGAATCCAATTGCGATGATGACGCAGGAACACGATGCAGCGGGCGCCCTGACTTCTGAAATCCGCCGTCTGAGCGAAAACTTCACCACTCCAGAGGATGCCTGCCCTACCTTCCACGCGTTCTATGACGGTTTGAGGGAATTCGAGCACGATCTGCATCAACACATCCATCTTGAGAACAACGTCCTCTTTCCGTGTGCCATCGAATTGGAGAATTCGACATGTGAGATGACCCACTAGAATCGTGAACAGCAGATTTGGCATCGAGACCAAATTGGCACTGAGACATTGAAGAAGCAGGCCACCGAGTAGGGGCGGTTTGTAGGCCTCCGTACGACGGGCCTGGGCAGAGATTCCACAGGACAGAGGTCGAGGTTAAATTAGGGTTCAATAACGTTTTCCAAAGTTATCTCAGAGCGCGAAAAGAAGCCAGCCGTGACACTTAGTTTCAATAGGTTACTGCCCGCCTATGCATAGTCACGGCAGATGTTAACAATCGCATGGGCGAATAGTCGCTTTGTCGGACTCTTGCTCTTGATTCTCAATTCGCCGGTTAGCCGGCTACCTGGTGCTCATCGAAACTCTGGTGATGCGTGGGAGGAAGCGAAGGAGGATCTATCCAATCCTGGGGGCTTCGCGTTTTCGACTTCAAGCGAGGGTGGGCCAAGGCGAGGATACTGCTTCCTCTCCACGAACTTCACGGTTTGCAATTCATGATGATGCCACCTTGCGAATGGGGCTTCGAGATCTCCGAAGCAACTCGGAAGTAGGTCTCTTCCGAGTTCAAATCCGGGATTCGTGCTGATTTCAGCAAAGAGAACATGGGCTGATTCCACACAATCAGCCCGGTGGCCCCGATCATCTTCTCCACGCTGAAACGTTTCTTCCGCATCCATGCCCTCCTCGGATTTGGTCGAAGGCTAACATTACACGAGGATCAGGAATACCAAGGCCAATCACAACCATGTCGCCGTTCATCATGCGCCGTTCGCGATCTTCGTGACGTGAGCTGCGAGTTCCGTCAGCCATGCATGCTACCAGCCGCTCGTCCAGTTCGACACCACTGAAAAGTGCGGTCACCCGAGTGGGCTTGGGCAGTCGATGTCCCATCGTTTCCCGGAGTTGTCTTGGGCTTGAGTCGCCTTCCCTTGGAGAGAGTCTTATCGTCGTCGAGGCGGGTGCCGGGGGACACGTCCGCAGTGAAGTCCTACTCCAGCGTGCAATAGCGTGCAATGGTGCACGGGAATCTGGGTGTTGCTGGCAATCGTGGCAACGTGTAATCTGTAACTTGCAGGAAGGGAAAGGCGCGTGGAGGTTCGATCCCCACTAGCCGCCCCATAGAATATCAATATCCTCACGGAAACAAATTCCACCCAACACTTCGCCAAAACTCAACGTTTTAAGAGAAGCGTCTTGACGCGGCCGAAAGCGCTGTTGTGTGAACTCATATGCCGCCCGCGATTTAGAGCGTGGCTGCGCAAGAACCAGTAATGCGGCCAGGGGCACGGCGTTGCGGCGCTATCGCGAAGGCGCTGGCGCAGTCGATCCACTCGCAGGGACAGCGACAGCGTCGCTCGGCTCGCCGGTTTCGCCGTTCGAAGACACGTAAGCCATTCGATAGCGCACCTGAGTGTTGTTCGCTGGCGGATAGTCACTGGCCGTGGTACCGTCGATTGGCCCGGCAACGCGTGTCCAGCCGGAGTTGGGCGCATCCTGGCGATCGATGACCACGCTAAACCCGGCCGGCGCTTGATCGAATTGCAAGGTGATGCCAGTCGCGGGCGGAGTCGCCATCTTCAGTACGGGCGGCGCAGGCTTGGGAATTGCCGCTGCACCGACGCGGACGATTACAGGCTCGGTGACATCGCTTCGGTCGCCCTTGGCG
>JBAPYY010000765.1:0-2590 GCA_049284975.1 Occallatibacter sp. | reverse complement strand
CCAGTGACGGAGCCGATGGCGTAGCCGGGGGAGAGATATGTAAACAGCTCGCCGCGGTCATAGTAGATGCCGCCGCCTGTCCGGATTACCACTTTGCTGTGAAATATTTCAGGCTGCCATGCGGCGCCGACGCGCGGACCGATTCCCCACTGGCGGCCGGTGAGGGTGGTGTTGCTTACGCCACGTGTGCCATTGGCGTTGTTGCCGGCGATGATCAGGCCGGAACTCGTGATGGCTCCTTCGCCGCCGTCGCCGTTGACGCTGTAGCAATATTCGTTGGGGTCGCTGGTGCTGCAGGTGGTTGGATTGGGATTGGGATCGAAGTTGAAAATGCGGCCGTATTTCTCCGTGAGTCCGCCATCCCAGTCGTAACGTACGCCCGCGGTAAGCGAAAGCGTGGGAGTTACTTGCCACTTGTCTTGCACGTAGGTACCGAGCTGATTGGCGCGATAGTAGCGATTTGCATTGCCTTGAAGAAAAGAAGTGACGTAGAAGCCTGAGGAAGAGCTGCCTGGCAGCACCTGGCCCTGAAGCATTTGGCTGAGGTCGTCCGTGGCGACCGTGCCGGTTCCGGTGCGCTTGTCGATGGTGTTGAGCTGGGTGTAAGTGTAGCTGGCGCCAAAGCTGACAGTGTGCCTGCCGAGCGTCCATATGGCGTTGCCGGAGGGAGCAAGGCGATTCTGGAAGACGCCGGTGTTGGCTGACTGCGACTCTGCGTTGGGGCCGATATTCAATACAGCCTGGGCGGGAAGTCCGGCGGGCTGGAACTGGCCCAGTACGTCGTAGATGGAGACGCCGGGAAAATAGCTCGAACCGAATTCGTTAATCGATCCGCTGGGGTATGATCCGCCGGGGATTGAGGTAGGGCCGAAGGCTTGCGCATTGTCTCCCCAGTTCTTCTCACGAATGATGCCGAGGGTTTGGGTGGTGCTGAGATTCGGCTTAATCACATACGTATTGATGATGGACGCGACCTGCGCGCCGGAGTCGAGGTGCTCGGTGAAGCCGGGGACGCTGGAGTATGTGTAGGGCGCAAAGGTGGGATCGTGCTGGTAAAAGTACTTGAGGCTGAGAGTGTCTTTCTTGCTGGCGTTCAGGTCGAGATCGGCCACGGCTAGGTCGCCGATGAACCTGCCGGTGCCGGGGATGAAGGCGTTATCGAGATGGGCAGCGGTGGGGGCGTTGGGATAAATATTGTCGTTGGGTACGAGCCACTTTCCAGGTTCGCCGGGAAGCGCGGGGGAGTTGAATAAAGCAAGAGCGGTGGGGTCGATGTTGGCGGCGGCGATGTTTGGGTTGCCGATATTTTGGCCGAACGAGTAGTTGGAGAGCGCTGCTAGTCCGTCTGGGGAGCGATTGGTGTCGCTGAGGCCGACGGGAACATCGAGGAACGAGTCGCCCAGTTCCTGGTCGGATACATGCAGGTGTTGATAGGCGAGGAATGCGAAGAGCTTGTTTTTGATGATGGGACCGCCAACCGTTCCGCCGGCAATGTAGCGGTGCAGTTCGGGAACTTTGTCATTCTGCGGAACGTCCGGATCTTGATTCATGAAGAATGGAGCGGCGTTGATCCAGTTGGTCCCGCGGTGAACGTAGGCTGCGCCGTGAAAAATATTGGTGCCCGAGGCGGTGCTGAGATCTATGTGTGCGCCGGATGTGGAACCCTGCTGCGCGTCATACATAGATGCGTTTACGCGGACTTCCGCGATGGTTTCTGGCGCGGGCGTGGGAATGGCGTTGCCGATGGACAAGTAAATAGAGGCAGCGGACTGGATAATTCCGCCACCACCACCTGGGCTGGTCTGGACGCCCGTTGAGTTGATGACGCGCGCAGAGGAGACCTGGCTGGTGCTCTTGCCGTTGAAGAGATTGCTGGCGTCAACGCCATTGAGCAAAAACGAATTTGACGTGTCGCGCTGGCCATTGGCCCAGATGGGCTCATTTCCGAGGCCGGAATTGGCTCCTGTGCCACCGCTCAACTCAGCGGAAACTCCGGTGGATTGGGTTGCGAGGCCGGTAAAACTCCCCGTGGCCAGCGGCACCGATTCAATCTCGGTTTTGTCCATGACGTAACCGACCGTGGTATCCACGGCGTTCATCAGCGGCGAGCCTTCGACTTCGACGGTTTCGCCCTTGGCCGCGGCAACTTTCAATTGCGCGTTGAGCGTTGCGGTGCGGTTAGCCTGCACGGTGATGTGCGGAGTCTTCTGAATATTGAAGCCTTCTGCAATGTAAGTGAGCGTGTAAGTGCCTATGGGCAGGTTTACAAACGCATAGGCGCCAGAGCCGTTGGTATGAGTGCTGCGCGTCAGCGAGGTTTGTTCGTCCACCACCGTCACCGCGACGTTGGGAAGCACGCCTCCGGATGAATCCGTCACCTCTCCTGTAATGCCGCCAAGTGTTTGCTGTGCCCACAGAGACGAGCTACACAGCGCAGCGGCTGCCGCAATGGCCAGCAGCCGAGGAAGCATAGAGGAAACCTGACGCAAGGAGATTCTCAAGATGATTGCCTCGAAAATAGGGATTACGCCCATTCGTTCTTGAACTGCCTAAAAAGTGGCTGAATGAGGGATTTATAACTCAGGGTCGC
>JBAPYY010000764.1:0-3025 GCA_049284975.1 Occallatibacter sp. | reverse complement strand
GATGAAGCGCCTGCAAAACCCTGGCGTGATCTGCTGTGAGCGGGCCGGTAAAAAGAGCTCGGCCGTTGACCATATACGCAATAGCCGCTTTTGTATCCGGCGGCAGGCCGTTGACATATTGTGCAATGTCCTCGAATTGGTTTCCCAGGCTGCTGCGCGCCGAGCCGTCGATCAGAATTACCAGTTCCAGCCTGTCGTCCGGCCCGCGCAGAGGCTTCCAACTGGTGACCAGAGACGGTTTTCCGTTCACCTTGATGTTCAGATCCTGCTCGGAGATTCTCGCGGCCATCTCGCCATGCCCTTTGGGGAGAATCGTCACCACGGCACGTCCCTGACCCATGGCTTTATCGCCCTGCGCAAATGCCGGCGCAGCCAGCAGCAGCCCACCGGCAACCATCCAAATCGCCATTCTGAGGTTCTTCATACAAATTCTCCCTTCAGTTTGCGACCGCCGCCCAAAATCTCATGCGGTTCGCCTTTGCTCGGTTAGACGCGGAATAGCCCAAAGTACCGTACAGGTCACAAAATAGCCTCTCCGGGGGCGGATTTCAAGGCCTGAGGGAACATAATGACTACAGACTTCCCTCCTGGTTACATGTTCATTCTCACTCCCCGCTCACTGCCCTCGAAAACAAATAAAAGAAGTCCAGAGACTTCCAGTACGAATCCACTGGCAGACGTTCGTCCTGGCCGTGAGCGCGCTCGTCCTCGCGTGACAGAGCGATGGCCGAGTAGCCGTAGCAGGGAATCCCCGCCTGCGCAAAATAAATCGAGTCGCTGGCACCATTTTCCATCACCGGCGTCACCGGCACACCCGGCCAGAGGGTATGGGTGATCCTGGTCAGCGGCTCGAAAACCTCGGCTATAGGCGCAGGCGGGACCATCGCTTTTCTCTCTGGCGCGATTTCAGCCACCCCTCCGGCATCGGAGACGTAGCGCACTGATAATTTGCTATCTCCAAGAATGTCTATCAGTTGCTGCCTGATCTCTTCCGACGAGTGGCCGGGAAAGATGCGGCAGTTCACATTGGCCTGCGCGGTCTGCGCCAACGCATTGTTGGCGTGACCGGCCATCAAGCGCGTGGCCACGCAGGTGGTGCGGAAGTTGGCGTTGTAGCTGGGCTCTGCGCTCAGCCGCGCGGCTGCGGCCAGATCGGGTGGCGAAGTCAAAATGGCACGCATATCGGCCGCTGTCTGTCCCGTCTCCTGACCGGCAAGGCTTTTGAAGTAGCTGCGCGTCACCTCGTTCATTTCAAAGGGAAACGAGTAAGCCGCCAGCTTGTTGAGCGCCGTAGTCAGCTCGTAGATTGCGTTGTCGGGCCGGGGGCGGGAGCTGTGTCCGCCACGATTGGTAGCCGTAATTTGAAAATCGGAATAGACCTTTTCCGTTGCTTCCACATCGGCCACCACCGCGTGCCCATGTTCCAGTTCCACGCCGCCCGCATCGGGATTTAGAACCCAGGCGGCGTCCACCAGTTCTCGATGCTCGCGCACCAGCCAGCTTGCCCCGTTGAACTTGCCACTCTCCTCGTCGGCAGTAAGCGCCAGAATCAGGTCGCGCCGAGGCTTGTAGCCCTCCTTGTGCAGGCGCAAAAACGTCGCTACCAGCGCGGCGTCGGAGTTCTTCATATCCTGCGTGCCGCGCCCATAGTAGTAGCCGTCCTGCTCGATGAATTGAAACGGGTCAGTGTGCCAATCGGAGCGCAGCGCCTGCACCACATCCATATGACAGAGAAACAGGACCGGCTTCTCAGTGGTTGGGCCAGCGGCGCGCAACCGGACTACCAAGTTTTGTTTGCGCGCGTCAGGCCCCAGCAGATGCACGTCTTCCGGCGGAAACCCGGCATCCAGAAACCGCTTCTGCATAGCTCCGGTCGCTGTGGTCACGTTGCCCTGGGGCGTGTCTGTGGTGTTGATTTCGATGAGCTGCTTGAAAATCTCAAGGGCCAGGGCGCGATCCTCGGCGGAAGTTGTGGGCAGCGCATTCTGAGCAATGGCGTTCAAACCAAGAAAACCGGCAAGAGCAAAGACGGCAAGTGACACGGAAAAATATTTGCGGCGCATGGAAACATTGTACGGCGCGCGGAGCTGATGGATCAGGCCCGGACAATTCCTGCGCGGACTGAGTCTTGCCAATCCTCACGGTTCTCAATGATTGGCACCTCCCCGTGACGGCTGCCCTCTCTTTCCGCGATAAAATCATAGCTAACATGCCAGCCGCCGCTCTTTCTCCTGAAGTCATGGCCAAGTACGAGCCCGTCATCGGCCTCGAAGTCCACGTGCAACTGCTCACCGTGACCAAGGCCTTCTGCGGTTGCGCCAATCATTTCGGCTCGACTCCCAACACCAACGTCTGCCCTGTGTGCCTGGGGCTGCCCGGCTCATTGCCGGTGCTGAACGCAAGGGCCGTCGAGTTCGCCACACTGGCCTCGCTGGCCATCAACTGCGAGGTACGCGAGCGCTCCATCTTCGCCCGCAAGAACTATTTCTACCCCGATCTGCCCAAGGGCTATCAGATTTCTCAGTTCGACAAGCCGCTGTCAGAACACGGCTGGATCGACGTTCCTACCAGTGATGGCAGCACAAAGCGCATCGGCATCACCCGCCTGCACATGGAAGAGGACGCGGGTAAGAGCCTGCACGAAGGCTTTGCCGACTCCGCCACGCACACTTACCTTGATCTGAATCGATGCGGCACGCCACTGGCCGAAATCGTCTCCGACCCCGACATTCGCACGCCGGACGAAGCCTTTGAATACCTCACGCGGCTCAAGGAAATCCTTCTCTATTGCGGAGTCTCGGACTGCAACATGGAGGAAGGCTCACTTCGCTGCGACGCCAACGTGAGTGTCCGCCTCAAGGGCGCGCCGCAGTTCGGCCCCAAAGTCGAAGTCAAGAACGTCAACAGTTTCCGCTTCATCCGCGCTGCGTTGGAATACGAGATCGAGCGCCAAATCGAGGTTGTCGAGTCCGGCGGTAGCAACCACCAGGAGACCCGTCTGTGGAACTCCGGTGAGGGACGCACC